>DASTPE010000069.1:0-51404 GCA_035762345.1 Burkholderiales bacterium | reverse complement strand
GTCCGTCACCACCACCTGCGGACGCGTCACCGCCAGCGACGCCAGCGCCGCCTCCCCAGACTCCACCGCCGTCACCGCGTATCCCGACGCCGTCAGACGCATCGCAATCAGCTGCAGCAGATCCTTGTCGTCGTCTACCAGCAGGACGGGTCTGCGATCGCGCACCGACGGGGTCATTTCTGCTTCCTACGCATGTCTTCCTCCCGCTCCAGTATGCCGCGTTCTATGGCGCGCAGGGCCTCCAATTGCTGCTTCAACCCTTCCTCGCGCTTGTCGCGTTCCTTGTCCAGGCGCTCGCGCTCCTTTTCGAGTTGCGCGCGCTCCTTGTCGATGCGTTCGCGCTCGCGCGCCGCGCGCTCGGCTTCGCGCGAGATCCGCTCCAGCTCGCGCAGCGCGCGCTGGCGCTCGCTGATCTGCGTGTCAAGGAGCGCGGCGAAGTGGCCGATGTCCACCGCGTTGGAATCGGCCAGGGGAGCGAGAAGCTCGGCCGCACGCGCATCATCGCGCAGCGGCGGAGGCAGGGTGGCGAGCAGCGTGGCGAGCCGCAGCCGGTCGGCAGGGCTGCCCCCGCCCGTGTTCGTCACCTCCTTCTCCGCCCGAGCAAGCGCGGCAGCTTGCTCGGAGGCAGGTGCGCGTGCCGCAGTCATGGCATCGGCGACGATCGCGTCGACGGGGTTGACGAGCGGCTGTACCGCCGAACATCCGGCAACAACGACGAGGAGGGCGAGTCGCGCCGCTCTCATGCGGCCATGCGACGGGGAAGCGCGACTCGGAAATGCGCGCCGCGCTCCTCGGCGAGCACGCAGATGCTACCTCCGTGGGCTTCGACGAACTCGCGCGCGATGGCGAGTCCAAGGCCGCTTCCCTCCACGCGAGCGCTCGCCTTGGCGCGTCCCCGGAAAAAGGAGTCGAAGATCGAGTCGCGTTCCTCGGCCGGGACACCGGGCCCGGAATCGATGACGTCGATCAGCGCCTCGTCTCCGTTCGAGCGCGCTAGCACCGACACGCTGCCGCCCGAAGGGGTGAACTTGACCGCGTTGCCGATCAGGTTGTCGACGACCGAGCGCAGCTTCTCCGGGTCGGCGACCACAGTCGCCGCCTGGGCGTCGACCGCGATTTGGAGCCCCTTGGCCTGCGCCGCCAGTTCGTGCGACCGGGCCACTTCGCGCACCAGCGCATCGAGCGCCAGTCTGCGCGGTGCCAAGGCTGTCGCCGCGTGCAATGCGCGCTGGTAGTCGAGCAGCTCCTCGATCAGCCGTTGCAGCTTGATGCTGTTGTCTTTCATGATCGCCACCACGCGGCGCTGGGACGCCGAGAGCTTGCCCCCGACCTCATCGTGCAGAAGCTCGGCGCCCTCGCGTAGCACCGTCAACGGCGTCTTGAGTTCGTGCGAGAGATGCCTCAGAAAGCGGTTCTTCTCGTCCTCGAGCTGGACCAGCCTGCGGCGCAGCCAGTCGAGCCGCTCGCCGAGCGTTTTCAGGTCCTCGGGTCCGCGCACCGCGATCGGCCGCTCGAAGTCGGCGCCGCCGAGCTGCCGGATGGCGCCGTCGAGCTCGGCGATCGGGCGCGCGATATGGCGCGTGAGCGCGAGCGCCAGACCGAGCGCTACCGCCGTGCTGAAGATGACGAGCAGCACGAGCTGGCGCTGCACCGATTCGGCGTCTGCGCGCAGCCGCATCACCTCCCGGTCGGCGAGCCGGGTGCTGATGGCGAGCACCTCGGAGGCGTTCTCGGCGAGGTCGGCGGCGAGCGCGGCGGCGAGGCGGCGGTCGGGACGCTTAGGCGCCGTGAGCAGCTGGTAGAGGCTCTGTTCCCGGTCCATGGTGATCCGCAGTGCGGCGCGCTGGTCCTCCTCGAGCGGCAGCTGCAGCAGCTCGTGCGCGACCTGGCGGAAGCTTGCGTGCACCCGGTCCAGGTCGGCGTCGAGCCCCGGCGCGTTAAGCGTGGCCAGACGCTCGAGCGAGCTGATGCGGTTGACGAGCGTGCGGCTCGCGCGCGCTGCTTGCGAAGCGTTGAAAACGGCGCTACGGCTGCGATCCGCGAGCCGCTCGCTGTGCCACGCGGAATAGGCGAGCGCGGACACCAGCGGCACCGCGACGAGGACGAAGCTCGCCAGGCACAGGCCGAGAAACGATCGCGGGTAGGCCATGTCCTTATACTTTCGGCCAATTCTGCCGCCAGCGAGGACCAATGTCACAGAGCGACGTGCCCCGGGTATACCTCGTCGCGGCAGTTGCGGCCAATGGAATCATAGGTGCTCGCGGCAAGCTACCGTGGCATATCCCCGAGGAGTTACGGCATTTCAAGCGCCTGACGCTCGGCCACCCGGTCATCATGGGACGGCACACCTGGGAATCGCTGAAGGCACCCCTTCCGCAGAGGGAAAACATCGTCGTCACCCGGACAGCGGGATATGAGGCGCCGGGCGCGGCGGTGGCAAGGTCGCTCGAAGCAGCGCTCGCCATGTGCCTCGGTGAGCCGGTCACCTTCGTTATCGGCGGGACGAGCCTGTTCCGCGAGGCGTTACCGATCGCCGCCGGGCTCGTGCTTACCGAAATCCACCGCGACTACCAGGGCGACACCTGGTTCCCGGAGTGGGACCGGTCCCAGTGGCGAGAAACGCAGCGCGAACCGCATGCCGCGGTGGACGGCACGCGCTTCGACTACGTTCTGTACGAAAGAAAGCCTTAGCTTCGGCTCTCGACCACCCGCACCTCCGGCAGCGGAAAGCCGTTGAACTGGCTTGCATAGGCCGTAGTGTAGGCGCCCGCATTCTGGATGTAGATGAAATCGCCTTCCTGCAGGTCGGAGGGCAGCGGCTCGTCGCGCATCACTACATCCACTGAATCGCAGGTTGGGCCGCCGACCGTCCAGGCGACATCCGGGCCGGAGCGGTCGGTGCGCACGCGGTAGCGCAGGCCCTCGCTCGACTCGATCACGCCGCCGAACAGCCCCGCGTCCCAGTGCATCCAGCGCTTGCCGGCGCGCGTCGCGGCGCCCAGCACGCGGCAGACGAAATAACCGGCGTCGGATACCAGGTAGCGCCCCGGTTCGGCGATCACCTGTACGTCCTCGGGAAAGGCCTTCAGTCCCTCGTTCACCACCTCCCCGATGACCTCGATGGAAGGAATCGGCTTGACGTGACGCACCGGAAAGCCGCCGCCGATGTTGATGAGCCGAGGCTTTAGGCCGGCCCTCGTCATCGCGTCGAACAGGACCCGCGACTTCTCGAGCGCGACCCGCCAGTTCTCCGGGTTGCGGCACTGCGAGCCGACATGGAAGGTCACCCCCGCGAGGTCGGCGCCGAGCTTCGCCGCCGCGGCGATGATCTCGCGCGCGTCGGCCATGCCGCAGCCGAACTTGCCCGAGAGCGGCCAGTCGGCGCCGATGTTGGGCGTGGCGATCCGCAGGTACTGCCTTGCGTCGGGCTTGATCTCGTGCACGCGCCGCAGCTCTTCAACGCTGTCGACGACGTACCACTGCACGCCTTTGGCCGTTGCATAGGCGATCGCGTCGCGCGACTTCATCGGGTTGGAGAAGAAGACTTCCGCGGCCGGCACGCCGAGCGGCAGCAGGAGATCGAGCTCGGCGGTCGAGGCGATCTCGAAGCCCGCGCCCTCCTGAACCAGCACCTTGAGGATGCGCCGGTCCGGGTTCGCCTTGACCGCGTAGTGCGGACGCACGCGCGGCATGGCCGCGCGAAAGCGGCGGATCTTGTTCCGCACGATGGCGATGTCCAGGATCAAGAAAGGCCGGGTATACCTCTGGCGTGCTGCCTCGCGCACGACTTCGAAGTCGAGGCTGACTTCGGCGTGCGTGTCGAAAAGTGCTTCCTGCGGCTGCTGCTTGAGTACTGCGGCGGATTGTCTCGTGCGCGTGATGCTACTGCGGTCCCCCATCAAAGTATCTCCTCGCGACGGTCGAGCACTAAGTTTCGGGAATATCCCGGACGCAAAGTTGGTCTGCGAACATCACGAACTCCTTCTCCTCGCTGAATCGAAAAAGAAAAAAACTTGAGCGGAGTATAGGGACATGACCCTGCATGTCAAGGGCTTGGGGAAGTTTTTTCGGGCCGCTCGCGGCGGCGCTAGATGCGCGGAAGCGTGACGCCTTGTTGCCCTTGGTACTTGCCGCCGCGGTCGCGGTACGAGGTCTCGCACATCTCGTCCGACTCGAGGAAGATGACCTGCGCCACGCCCTCGTTGGCATATACGCGCGCGGGCAGCGGCGTCGTGTTGGAGAATTCGAGCGTCACGTGCCCCTCCCACTCTGGCTCGAGCGGCGTCACGTTGACGATGATGCCGCAGCGAGCGTACGTGGATTTGCCCAGGCAGATCGTGAGGACGTTCCGGGGGATACGGAAGTACTCCACCGTGCGCGCCAGGGCGAAGGAGTTCGGCGGGATGATGCACACCTCGCCCCGGTAATCCACGAAGTTCTTCTCGTCGAAGTTCTTCGGGTCGACGATGGTCGAGTTGATGTTGGTGAAGATCTTGAATTCGGTCGAGCAGCGGATGTCGTAGCCGTAGCTCGAGGTGCCGTAGGACACGACCTTCCTGCCGGCGACCTCCTTCACCTGCCCGGCCTCGAACGGCTCGATCATGCGCCGCTCGAGCGCCATGCGACGGATCCATTGGTCTGATTTGAGGGTCATTATTTCTCCGCTGGACTAAACTTGATTCTATGTCCTGGCCATTCTCCGTGCGGCCGTTGGCACCGCATCTGGGCGTGGAGATCTCGGGGCTCGATCTGACGCGGGACATCTCAGACGAGCTCTTCGGCGCCCTGTACCGCGCGTTCTTGCGCTATCAGGTCTTGCTTTTTCCGCCGCAGGATCTCTCCCCGGCGCGCCAGGTGGCGTTCGGCCGGCGCTTCGGCGAGCTGCAGGTCCACGTGATGAACCAGTATCACGCTGACGGCTATCCCGAGCTTTACCGCTTGTCGAACCTCGACGAGCACGGCGGGCCGAGCGGGCGCCATCCGGACAAGGGCACTCTCGCCTGGCATACCGACGGCTCCTGGCAGCGCGTGACCGGCCAGGCCACGATCATCTATGGCGAGGTGATGCCCGAGAGCGGCGGGGAGACGCATTTCTGCGACATGTATGGCGCCTACGACCGGCTCGACGCAGCCCGGAAAGCGCGTATCGCCAATCTGCGCGCAGTGCATAACTTGGATTTCTCACGCAACCGGCGCCACGGCGAGGATCCCCTGACCGAAGCACAGCGGCGCTCGAAGCCCCCGGTCGACCACCCGGTGGTGCGCACCCATCCCGAAACCGGCCGCAAGTGCCTGTACCTCGGCGATCACGCCGAATACATCGTCGGCATGCCCTACGACGAGGGGCGCGCCCTGATCGAGGAGTTGAACGCCCTCGCTGTCCATCCCGACCTGACCTACGAGCACTGCTGGACGCCGCGCGAGCTCATCGTCTGGGACAATCGTTGCGTGCTCCATCGCGCGACGGCCTACGACGCGGCGACACAACCGCGCGTCATCCGGCGCTGTACGGTACTCGGCGAGGTGCCGACCTAGGAGCGGCAGGAGCCCCGCGTAAATCAGGTGTTCTGGACGACGATGTTCGGAAACTTGGAGGTCATGTCGCGCTGCAGCTCCGCGACCTTCACCGCGCAGCGGCGGGCGATTTTCTTGTAGATCGCCGCGACCGGCCCATCGGGGTCGGAGACCACAGTGGGCTTTCCAGAGTCGGCCTGGCTGCGGATCGCTTCGTCGAGCGGCAGCTGCCCGAGGAGCTCGGTGCCGTAATCGCGCGACATCTTCTCGGCGCCACCGGAGCCGAAAATGTGGCTCTGGTGCCCGCATTTCGGGCATACGTGGAATGACATGTTCTCTACCACGCCGAGGATCGGGATGCCGACCTTCTCGAACATCTTTAGGCCCTTGCGTGCGTCGATAAGCGCGATGTCCTGCGGCGTCGTGACGATCACCGCGCCCGTCACGGGGACTTTCTGGGCGAGCGTGAGCTGGATATCCCCGGTCCCCGGCGGCAGGTCGACGACGAGGTAGTCGAGATCGCGCCAGCGCGTGTCCTTGAGGAGCTGTTCGAGCGCTTGCGTCACCATCGGGCCGCGCCACACCATAGGCGTGTCGATGTCGATCAGGAAGCCGATCGAGATTGCCTGCAACCCGTGGCCTGCCATGGGCTCGAGATGCTTGCCGTCGTGCGACTCCGGGCGCCCGGCAATGCCGAGCATCATCGGCTGAGACGGGCCATAGATGTCGGCGTCGAGAACGCCCACCGCCGCGCCTTCCGCGGCGAGCGCAAGCGCAAGGTTGACCGCAGTGGTGGATTTTCCGACCCCGCCCTTGCCGGAGGCGACAGCAATGATGTTCTTGATCCCGGGCACGAGCTTCACGCCGCGCTGCACGGCGTGCGGCACTACCCGGGACGACACTTTCACTGTCACGCTTCCGGCGCCGGCCGCCTTGAGCGCCTGAATCACCTCGCGCCGGATCGGCTCGTGCTGGCTCTTCCCGGGATAGCCGAGCTCGATCTCGAGCGATACGTCCTCGCCGGAGACTTTGATGTTGCGCGCCGCGCGCGTGCTGACGTAGTCCTTGCCGGTGTTCGGATCGACGAGCTTGGAAAGCGCCGCCTGGACGCTCGCTTCAGTCACGGACATGCTTGAAGTGTAAGCTAAAATCCCGCTCCCTCATGGCCCCACGTCAGCTCTTCGTCACCACAGCGTTGCCGTATGCGAACGGGCCGTTCCACATCGGCCACATCATGGAATACATCCAGGCCGATATCTGGGTGCGGTTCCAGCGCATGCAAGGCCACGTGGTGCATTTCGTGGGCGCCGACGATGCGCACGGCGCGCCGATCATGCTCGCCGCGGAAAAGGCGGGCAAGACGCCCGAGGAGTTCATCGCCACGATCCAGAGCGGCCGGGCGGCATACCTCCAAGGCTTCCACATCGGTTTCGACAACTGGCATTCCACGCATTCCACGGAGAACACCGAGCTCTCGCAGGACATTTACCGCAAGCTCAAGGCCGCGGGCCTTGTGTACTCCAAGCCGGTCGAGCAATTTTTCGACCCGGTCAAGCGCATGTTCCTCGCCGACCGCTACATCAAGGGCGAATGCCCAAATTGCGGCGCCCGGGATCAGTACGGCGACGCATGCGAGAACTGCAGCAGTGTGTATTCCGCAACCGAGCTCAAGAACCCGTACTCCACGCTCTCGGGCGCGGCGCCGGTCCTGAAGAGCTCGGAGCACCATTTTTTCCGCCTCTCGGACCCCAGATGCAAGTCCTTCCTCAAGGGCTGGCTGGAGGAGCCCGGCCGGCTGCAGCCGCAGGTGGTCAACAAGGCCAAGGAGTGGCTCGAGGGTCGCGCCGACAAAGCGCTCGCCGACTGGGATATTTCGCGCGACCCGCCCTACTTCGGCATTCGCGTCCCCGACACCCCGGAGGAGAAATACCTCTACGTCTGGCTCGACGCGCCGATCGGCTACCTCGCAAGCCTCAAGAATTACTTCGACAAGAAGAACATCCGCCTTGCCGAATTCCTCCAGGATCCGAAAACCGAGCAGATCCATTTCATCGGCAAGGACATCATCTACTTCCATACGCTGTTCTGGCCGGCGATGCTGCAATTCGCAGGCCGGCCCTACAAGGTGCCCGACCACGTGTATGTGCACGGCTTCATCACCGTATCGGGCGACAAGATGTCAAAGTCGCGCGGCACCGGTATCGATCCGCTGCGCTACCTCCAGCTCGGCATGAATGCCGAATGGCTGCGCTACTACATCGCCGCCAAGCTGAACGCCAACGTCGAGGACCTCGACTTCAATCCCGACGACTTCCTCACCCGGGTAAACAGCGATCTCGTCGGCAAGTACATCAACATCGCGAGCCGCTGCGCGCCCTTCCTCACTCGGCGCTTCGGCGGGCGCCTGGCCGAGAGCCGGCCGGCTGGCACGACGCGGGCCATTCTCGAACACGAAGGCCGGATCGCCGAAGACTACGAGGCGAGGGAGCTCGGCAAGGCGCTCAAGAGCGTCATGGCGTTGGCGGATCTCGCCAACCAATATGTCGATCAGCACAAGCCCTGGGAGCTCGCCAAGTCGGCGTCCGGCGAGCTCGAGCTGCATCGCGTGTGCTCGGATGCGGTCAACATGTTTCGCTTGCTGACAATCTTTTTAAAGCCCGTCCTGCCAACTCTGGCACGGGAAGTTGAGAAGTTCCTCGGCGTGGGCGCCCTGACGTGGTCAGATTCGGGCAAGCTGCTTCCCGAGGGTCACGAGATCAAGCCATATCAGCACTTGATGTCGCGCGTCGAGCCGGTGCAGCTGGACAAGCTGTTCAACGCGCAGTCGGTGCCACCCCCCGCTGCGCCGCAGCGCCACGCCGAAAAGCAGCAACACGCCGCGAAACAGCATGTCATGGCCGAGGAAATCACGATCGACGAATTCAACAGGCTAGACCTGCGCGTGGCGCGCATCGCGCGCGCCGAACAGGTGGAAGGCGCGGACAAGCTGGTCAAGCTCACCCTCGACCTCGGCGATTCGACGCGCACGGTGTTCGCCGGAATCAAGGCCGACTACGCGCCCGACAAGCTCGAAGGGCGGCTCGCGGTTGTGGTGGCGAACCTCGCTCCGCGCAAGATGAAGTTCGGCATCTCCGAAGGCATGGTGCTCGCCGCGTCCGGAGACGGGCCGGGAATTTTTCTCGTCTCACCCGATGCCGGGGCCCGGCCGGGCATGCGCGTAAAATGAACCGTGACGGCCTGACGGCCGCTTAGGGGAGGTTCGCTTTGGAGAGCGCCGGCCGCACGCTCGTCTGCAGCGTCCTGTTTCTGGACATCGCCGACTATTCGCAAAAGCCGGTCGCCGAGCAGCTGCAGCTGAAGCAGGCCTTCAACCAGGCCCTCGCAGTGGCGCTGGAGCACGTCGCACCACGCGACCGCGTGATTCTCGATACCGGCGACGGCGCGGCGATCACCTTCATGGGCGACCCGGAGGACGCGCTGCTCGCGTCGATGGCTATGCGCGACCTGTCGGCGAAAGTACCGGTGCGCCTGGGCGTCAACCTGGGCCCAGTGCGGCTGGTGAGAGACCTGAACGGGCAGATGAACATCATCGGCGACGGGATCAACGTCGCGCAGCGGGTCATGAGCTTTTCCCGCCCCGGTCAGCTGCTCGTATCGCGCTCGTTTTACGAGGTGGTGTCGTGCCTGTCGCGCGACTACGCCAATCTTTTCCGGCACGAGGGCTCGCGCACCGACAAGCACGTGCGCGCGCACGAGGTGTACGCGGTCGTCGGTGCTACGCCGAGCCCGCGGCGCCTGGACCAGGCGCACGCGCGCAGCGCGGGCACGCCGCCCGGCGCAGCTGGCTGGCTCGCGGGCACCGACCTGCTCGGCCTGCGGCGCACCGCGCTGGTGGTGGCGCCGGTTCTCTTCATGTTCATTGTGGCGGGCGCCGTCGGCGCGCGCGCCATGTTGCCGGAACCGCCTCCCGCCAGCGCTAGCGCGGCGAAGCCGGCCGCTGTGTCTGCCACGCCGGCGCTGCAGCACGCCGCGGCGTTGCCGCCAGCCGTGTCCGTACCTCCCGCTCCGGTCGCCGCTGCCGATCCCGCCCCGGCTGCCAAACCGCCCGCGCCCGCCGCCGGAGGCGGCGCTGCGGTCATAGAGGGAAAGAAGAAACTCGTCTTGGCGCGTGCGGAGAGCAAGCCGGGTGAAAAGCCGCAGTCTGCGGGCTTCACTGGCCGCGTCGAACTCGCGGTCGCGCCGTGGGGCGAGGTGCTGGTCGACGGCAAAAGCCGTGGCATTAGCCCGCCGCTGCGCGTGCTCGAGCTCGCCCCGGGCACCCACACGGTCGAGATCCGCAACTCCACCTTCCCCGCGCACGTCGCACGAGTGGAAGTGAAGCCAGGCGAAGCCGTAAGGATCCAGTACCGGTTCCGCTGATGCGCTGCGCGCGCGTCTTCGCTCTGGCCGCCGCTTGCGCCGCGGGCGCTGGCTGCGCGCAGTTGGCGGAGTTGGTCGACACCACCAAGGCGCACGTCAAGATGATCGAGGGATTGCGCCAGTTCGATGCGGGGAACCACGAAGCCGCGGCGAAAACGCTTTCGACCGCGCTGCGGATGAAGCTCAGCAAGAGAGACCGTGCCACCACGCACAAGCATCTCGCCTTCATCCATTGCACCGCAGGACGCGAGCGCGCGTGCCGGGAAGAGTTCCGCCGTGCGTTGGCCGCAGACCCGGCGATGAAGCTCGACGCGGCCGAGGCGGGGCACCCGGTTTGGGGACCGACGTTCAAGTCGGTGAGCGGCAGCGCCGCGTTCGGCGGCAGCTCCACGCTCGGCGTTGCGCTCAAGCAGTATGAGGACGGCTACTACGAGGAATCGGCCAAGAGCTTGCAGGAGGCGATCGAGCTCGGCGTGCCCGATAAGCAGCGCGCCAACGCGCATAAGCACCTCGCGTTTATCCACTGCGCGTCGAGCCGCGAGCGCGAATGCCGCGACGAGTTCCGCAAGGCGCTCGCGGCCGACCCGGCGCTCGACCTCGCGCCGGCCGAAGCCGGGCACCCGGTCTGGGGACCGATCTTCCGCTCACTCAAGCCCGGCAAGTAGGGCGCGCTCAAAGGCCGGTAGACTCCGGGCCAATGGAGCAACCGCAGCTCGGCCGCTACATCGTCGATTCGGAGATCGGACGCGGCGCCATGGGGGTGGTGTTCAAGGCGACCGACTCGGTGTTGCAACGAACCGTCGCCGTCAAGACCGTCAACATGGCGATGGAGAAGGACCATGCCGACAAGTACGAGGCGAGGTTCTACCAGGAGGCGCGCGCTGCGGGCGCGCTCAACCACCCGAACATCGTCACCGTGTACGACGCCGGCAAGGCCGGCGACGTGGTGTTCATGGCGATGGAATACATCCAGGGGGTCGAGCTGCGGAGCCTCCTGGTCGAGGGCCAGCCGATAGGCGTGAGCCAGGCAATCTCGATCGCGGCGCAGGTCGCCGAAGGTCTGGGCTACGCCCACCAGCGGGGAGTCGTGCACCGCGACATCAAGCCGGCCAACATCATGGTCGTGTCCGACGGACCGGTAAAGATCACCGATTTCGGAATCGCGCGCATGCGGGTCTCGGCCGACCTTACCCAGACCGGCGTGATGCTCGGCTCGCCGAAGTACATGTCGCCCGAGCAGGTCATCGGCAAGCGCGCCGACCATCGCTCCGACATCTTCTCGCTCGGCGTGATCCTGTACGAGATGCTGACGGGGGTGGCGCCCTTCGCCGGCGAGAACGTCACCGCGCTCATGTACCAGATCGTGAATTTCGCGCCGCCCGCGCCGAGCGAGGTGAACCGGCACGTGCCGGAGCTGCTCGACTTCGTGGTCGCCAGGATGCTGTCGAAACCGCTCGAAGAGCGCTACCAGGACGCGCGCGAGGTGGCGAAAGACCTGCGTAAGTGCGAGCTCGCGCTCGGCGCTCCGGTGACCCCGCCGCAGGCCGGGCGGCCGGCGGGCCTCGCGAGCGGGACGCAGCCCGAGCTCCTCGACGCGCGCGCCGCAATCGTGGTGCTCGGCCAGTCGGTCACGCGCTCGCGGCAAATGGACCATGCTCCGGATAGGAGCGTCGAAGAAACCCCGACGCCGGTCGCGCGCGGCGTCTCGCACTCGTTCGATTCGCACGAAGCGACCCAGCGGCTCGCGGCGCTGACCGGCGCGACTACCGCACCGGTGAGCGCGTCGCCCGCGGCGGATGCCGCGCCGACGCCGCCGCGCGCCGCCTGGCGCCGGCGCGACTGGCTGCTCGTCGGCGGCGCGGTGCTGGCCGGTCTCGTGGTTGCCGGCGCGATCCTCAGAAAGAAATAGCGCTCAGCCCTTCGGCACCCAGGGGCGGCCGAGGCGCTTCTCGATGTACTCGCGAATCAGCCGGCGCACTACCTGCGACGGGGTCTGATCTTCCTCGGCGCACAGCCGCTCGAACACCGCCTTCTTGCGCGGGTCGACGAGGATCGTGAGGCGCGCGGTGCGGCTTTCGATCTTCATGTGACTCGAATGATAATATAATTTACATCGCATGCTCGCAGGATCGCTCGCAGCAGCCCTGGCCTGGCTCGCCCTCGGGCTCGCCGGGCTGATTCCCGCCGGTAACGCCGCGCTCGCGCGGCGGGTCCTGTTCCCGCTCGGCGCCGTGGTCGGGCTCGCGCTCGCCGCGCTCGGCGCGCAGGCCGTGTGGCTGCCGCCCGAGAGCATGGTGTTGCCGCTCGGTCTGCCCGACCTTCCCTTCCACTTGCGGCTCGATCCGCTGGCCGGATTCTTTCTGCTTCTGCTGGGCGGCGTCGGCGCCGGCGTCTCGGTGTACGCGGGCGGGTATTTCCAGTCGGAAAGCGCGCTGCGCCTAGGCCTCATCTGCCTGCAGTACCACGTGTTCATGGCAGCCATGGCGTTCGTCATCCTCGCCGACGACGCGTACCTCTTCATGGTGGCGTGGGAAACGATGGCGCTCGCCTCGTACTTCCTGGTCACGACCGACCACCGCGTCCCGGCAATCCGCAGCGCCGGGTTCCTCTACCTGCTGATCGCGCACATCGGTGCGATCGCCATCCTGCTTTGCTTCGGCGTGCTGCACGGCGGCCAGGGCGACTACCGCTTCGCCGCGCTGCGCGCCGCCGAGCTGACCCCGTTCTGGTCGAGCGCTGCGTTCGTGCTCGCGTTCATCGGCTTCGGCGCGAAAGCGGGGATGATCCCGCTGCACGCTTGGCTGCCCGAGGCGCATCCGGCGGCGCCCTCACCGGTCTCGGCGCTGATGAGCGGCGTGATGATCAAGACCGCGATCTACGGCATGGTGCGCGTTATCTACGACCTCATCGGCGAGGTGCGCTGGGAATGGGGCGTGGTCGTGTTGCTCATCGGCGCCGGCACCACCCTCTTCGGCGTGCTGTTCGCCCTGATGCAGCACGACCTGAAGCGGCTGCTCGCGTACCACTCGGTCGAGAACATCGGCATCATCCTGCTCGGCCTGGGCATGTCGATGGTCTTCTTCGGCTTCGGCCATCCGGCGGCGGGCGCGCTCGGCCTAATCGCCGCGCTCTACCACACGCTGAACCACGCCGTGTTCAAAGGGCTGCTCTTCCTCGGCGCGGGCTCGATCCTGCATTCGACCGGGTTGAAGGATCTCAACCACATGGGCGGCCTGGTCCGCACCATGCCCGCGGTCGCTTTCCATTTCCTGATCGGCGCCCTGGCGATCTCGGCGCTGCCGCCGCTCAACGGCTTCGTCTCCGAATGGCTTACGTTCCAGACCGCGCTGCAGGCGCCGCTGCTCGAGCACGGCGTGATGCGCAGCCTGCTGCCGCTTTTCGCCGCGACGCTCGCGCTCGCCGGCGCGCTCACCGCGATGTGCTTCGTCAAGGTCTACGGCGTCGCTTTTCTCGGACAACGCCGCGGCAAAGACGAGGTTTTTCCTGATGCCGGCCCGAGCGAGCGCCTCGGCTTCGCCTGGCTAAGCGCCGCCTGCCTGGTGCTCGGCCTCTTCCCCTCTGCCATGCTGCACATGCTGAGCCAGGTCAGCGTCGCGCTTACCGGCCGCGGGCTCTCGGCCGAGGCGCTCGAGTCGAACTGGCTGTGGCTCGTGCCGACGCACCCCGCGCAGGCAAGCTACAGCGCGCTCATCTTTCTGCTTGTGGTGCTCGCGGTAGTGCTGCTCACCATCAGGCTGGTGCGCGTTTTCTATCACGGCCGCGTGCGGCGCGCCGACCCTTGGGATTGCGGCTTTCCCGAGCAGACGAGCCGCATGCAGGACACCGCCGACGCCTTCGGCCAGCCGATCGGACTGGTATTCGGGCCGCTGTACCAGATGAAGCGCCATTTGCCCGGGCCCGAAGACGGCGCGCCGAAGTACTCGATCAAGGTCGAGGACCGGCACTGGGGCTGGGTCTACCTGCCGGTGGCGCAGCTGGCGGAATTCGTGTCGGCGAAGGTCGGCCTGCTGCAGCGCGGCCGCATCAGCACCTATCTGCTTTACAGCTTCCTTACGCTCATCGCCCTGCTGGTATTCGTTAGATGAGCGTCGCCCTGCAGCTGCTGCAATCGTTGCTGGTGGTCCTCGCGGCGCCGCTCGTCCTCGGCTGGGTCAACATCTGCCGCGCCTGGCTGCAGAACCGGTCTGCGCCGAGCATCTGGCTCCCGTACTACAGTCTGGCGAAGCTGTTCCACAAGGACGCGGTGATCGCGAATACCGCTTCGCCCATGTTTCGCTTCACCCCGTACGTGCTCTTCGGCTGCATGGCGCTCGCCGCCGGGATCGTGCCGGTGCTCGCGACTGACCTGCCCTTCGCCCCGGCGGCGGACATCATCGCGCTCGTGGGGCTTTTCGCGACCGCACGCGTGTTCGCCGCGCTCGCGGCGATGGACACCGGCACCTCCTTCGGCGGCCTGGGCGCGCGTCGCGAGATGCTGGTGGGCTTTCTCGCCGAGCCGGCGATGCTGATGACGCTGTTCACCGCCGCCTTCATCTCCGGCTCGACCCAGCTCACCACCATCGTCGAGACGCTCGCGCACCGCGAATTCGCGATCTATCCGAGCCTGGCGTTCGCCGCGGTCGCGTTCCTGATGGTGCTGCTCGCGGAGAACGCGCGCATCCCGGTGGACAATCCCGCCACGCACCTCGAGCTCACCATGCTTCACGAAGCGCAGATCCTCGAGTACTCCGCGCGCCACCTGGCGCTCATCGAGTGGGCCTCGGCGATCAAGCTGGTGGCCTACATGACGATCGGCTTCGCGCTGTTCGTTCCGTGGGGCATCGCCGAGGCGGGCGACTGGGCGGCGATCCCGGCGGTCGGCGCGCTCGCCGTCAAGCTCGCCGCCGCCGGCGCGGGTCTGGCGCTGATCGAGACGCTGCTTGCCAAGATGCGCATTTTTCTGGTCGCCGAGTTTCTCTCCACCGCATTCCTGCTCGCGGTGCTCGGCATGCTGACCCACTTCCTGGTGCGCGGTTGACCATGGGTGCAACTGCGGCCGGATCGCTCGCCAGCCAGCTCGTCAACCTGCTCGCCGCCGTGCTGCTGCTGCTCGCGTTCGCCATGCTGGCGCAGCGGCGCGTGCTGTCGCTGATCCATCTCTTCGCCTGGCAGGGCGCGGCGCTCGCCGTCTCGACGCTCGTGGTCGGCTACGCGACCGGCCAGACGCACCTCTATTTTTCCGCCGCCCTCACCGTGGTGCTGAAAGTGGTGCTGATTCCCTGGGTGCTGCACCGCCTGATCGACCGGCTGAACGTGCGCTGGGACATCGAGACGCTGCTCAACATCCCGACGACCATGCTCACCGGCATCGGCTTGGCGATCTTCGCGTTCGCGCTCGCGACGCCGATCTCGCAGATGGCGAGCACGATCACACGCGCCACGCTCGGCATCGCGCTCGCGAGCGTGCTGCTTTCCTTCCTGATGATGATCGTGCGGCGCAAGGCGGTGCCGCAGGTCATCGGCTTCCTCGCGATGGAGAACGGCCTGTTCCTGGCCGCGACCAGCGCCACCTACGGCATGCCGCTGGTGGTCGAGCTCGGCGTCGCGCTCGACGTGCTCGTCGGCACCTTCATTTTCGGCATCTTCTTCTTCCACATCCGCGAGCAGTTCGACAGCCTCGACATCAGCCACATGGAGAAGCTGAAGGAAGACTGATGGAAATCGCCCTGGTTCTCGGCTCGCCCCTGGTCGGCGCCGTGCTGCTCGCGCTGTTCGGCGAGCGCCGCTGGGCGCCCGAGATCAATGCCTTCATGAGCTTCGCCACCCTCGCTGCAGCCGGCCTGCTCACCGCCCGCGTCATCGCCGACGGCCCGATGACCGCGCTCGACGAGCAGGTGTTCGTCGATCCGTTCAACGTGTTCCTGGTCGCGCTCACCGCGCTCGTGGCGTTCACCACGGCGCTTTTCTCCCGGCCCTACATGCGCACCGAGCAGCATCACAAGCGCGTCAACAGCGCGCGGCTGCGGCTCTACCACAGCATGTACCAGCTGTTCAGCTTCACCATGCTGCTCACCCTGCTTGCGAACAATGTCGGCGTGCTGTGGGTGGCGATGGAGGGCGCGACGCTCTCCACGGTGCTGCTGGTTTCGCTCTACCGTACGCCGGCGAGCCTGGAAGCCGCCTGGAAGTACTTCATCCTGTGCTCGGTCGGCATCGCGCAGGCGCTCTTCGGCACCATTCTCCTCTACTTCGCCGCCGAGAAGGTGCTCGGGCCGGGCGGCAACGCGCTCCTGTGGACGCACCTGCACGAGGTGCGCGGCGAGCTCGAGCCCACGGTGCTGTCGCTCGCTTTCGTCTTCCTGCTCGTCGGCTACGGGACGAAGGTCGGGCTCGCGCCGCTGCATAACTGGCTGCCCGACGCGCACGCCGAGGGCCCGACGCCGATCTCGGCGGTGCTCTCGGGGCTGCTGCTCAACGTCGCGCTCTACGCCGTGGTGCGCGCCAAGGTGCTGGTCGACGGCGCGCTCGAGCGCAACTTCTCGGGCGGCCTGATGATGGGGTTCGGGCTGCTGTCGGTCGTGATCGCCGCCTTCTTCCTGTCGCGGCAGAAGGACATCAAGCGCATGTTCGCCTACTCGTCGATCGAGCACATGGGCATCATGACGTTCGCGTTCGGCATGGGCGGACCGGTGGCGGCGTTCGCCGGCCTGCTCCACATGACGGTGCACTCGCTCACCAAGTCGGCGATCTTCTTCACCGTAGGCCACGCCGCGCAGGCCTGCGGCACCCAGGACATGGGCTCGATCCGCGGCCTGATCCAGCAAAGCCCGGTCATCGGCTGGGGGCTCGCGCTCGGCACGCTCGCGATCCTCGGCATGCCGCCGTTCGGCGTGTTCACCAGCGAATTCATGGTCCTCACCACGGCGATGCACGAGCATTCGTGGGCGACGCCATTCCTGCTGGTCTCGCTCGGCGTGGCCTTCGCCGCGATCTTCGGCAAGGTCCAGCCGATGGTGTTCGGCGAAACCACGGCGCAGCGCCAGACGCACCCGCCGGCGCTCGTGCCGGTGTTCGTCCACCTGGGGATCGTGCTGATGCTCGGCCTCTATATCCCGCCCTACCTGGTCGATTGGTATCGTCAGGCCGCAGCTTTCATCGGATGAAAGAATTCCTTGCCCACGCAGAACGGCTGCCGGGTCCGTTGCCCGCGTGGCATGCGTCGACCCAGGAGTTGAGGGCGATTGCCGAAAAGGCGCGCGCGCAGAAAGCGCGCCTGGTCGCACTGTGGGCAAGCGACGAAAGGACAAGCTTCTCCTTGCATGTCGCGTTCGGCCTGCGCGCCGGCTTGCTGTGGCTCACGGTGCCGCTCGAGCGCGAGCACCCGCGCTATCCCGGGATCGCGGACCTGTTCCCCGCCGCGGGCCGCATGCAGCGCGCGGCGTACGACCTTCTCGGCGTGCACGCGCAGGGTGGCGCCGATCACCGCAAATGGCTGCGCCACGGCGCCTGGCCGGGTGGCGCCTTCCCTTTGCGCAAGGATTTCGAGGGAACGACAAGGTTCGAGGCGGCGCCGGACCACTATCCCTTCATCCGCGTCGAAGGCGAGGGCGTGCACGAGATCCCGGTGGGGCCGGTGCACGCCGGCACGATCGAGCCGGGGCATTTCCGCTTTTCGATCGTCGGCGAGACGATCCTCAAGCTCGAGGAGCGCCTCGGCTACAAGCACAAAGGCATCGAGAAGCGTTTCGAGCAGCTCGCGCCCGAGGAGGGCGCGCGCCTCGCCGGCCGCATCAGCGGCGACTCCACGGTGGCATATGCCTGGGCGTACGCCATGGCGCTGGAGGCCGCTACCGGTGTCGAGGCGCCCGCGCGGGCAACGGCGTTTCGGGGAATTGCTCTGGAACTGGAGCGCATCGCCAACCATCTCGGCGACCTCGGCTATCTCGGCAACGACGTCGCGCTATCGTTTGGCTTCTCCCAGTTCTGGCGGCTGAAGGAAACGCTGCTGCGCGTCTACCGCCAGGTCTTCGGCCACCGCTATCTCATGGATTTTATTGTTCCCGGCGGCGTGGCAGGCGATCTTGGGGTAGCCGAATCCCAACGCCTGGGTGAAGTCCTTGCTTACATCAAGGACGAGAGCGCCGCATTGCGCGCGATCTACGACGAGCACGCGGGCGCCCAGGACCGCTTCATCATGAGCGGCCAGGTCGCGCCGGAGCTCGCGGAGCGGATGGGCCTGACCGGCGTCGCGGGTCGCGCGAGCAGCCAGGACTATGACCTGCGCGCCGATCTTCCCGTGCCGCCCTACGCTGGCCTTCAGGTCGCCAAATCCGGGCACATTCGCGGCGACGTCTCGGCGCGCGTCTCGGTACGATTTGAGGAGCTGGCGGAATCGCTGCGGCTGATCTCGGAGCTGCTGCAGCGCCCTTCCGGAGGGGTGTTGCGCGTTTCCCTGCCGGCGCTGAAGCCTGCAGCCCGTGGCTGCGGCTGGGTCGAGGGCTGGAGGGGCGATGTCTTCATCGCGCTCGAAGCCGGCGCCGACGGCAGCCTGCACCGCGTACACGCGCATGATCCGTCATGGCAGAACTGGCCAGTGCTCGAGCGCGCGGTGCTCGGCAACATCGTCCCGGACTTTCCGCTCATCAACAAGTCCTTCAACCTGAGCTACAGCGGGCACGACCTTTAGCCATGTACACAATACTGAAGCAGATCGTCAAAACGGGAATCGTGAGCGAGCCGGCGCCGCTCGCCGACCAAAGCCTGCGCGTCGTGGAGCAGCGCCTGAGCGAGGTGGTGCTGAAGCACTTCGGGCGCGCGCTCGCCATCCGCCATGTCGATGCCGGCTCATGCAACGGCTGCGAGCTCGAGATCCACGCCTGCAACAGCCCCTACTACAACCTTGAGCGGCTCGGCATCCGGTTCGTGGCGAGTCCGCGCCATGCCGATCTGCTGCTCGTGACCGGACCGGTGTCGCGCCACATGGAGACGGCGCTGCGGCGTACCTACGACGCGACGCCGGAACCGAAAATCGTCGTGGCGATCGGCGACTGCGGCTGCACTGGCGGGATATTCGGCGAAAGTTACGCAAGCTGCGGCCGGGTATCGAACGTGATCCCAGTGGATGTCGCGGTTCCCGGCTGCCCGCCCGAGCCGGTTGCAATCATCCGCGGCATCCTTGCCGCGGTAACGACGCGCTAGCTTTTGCCGCCGCAGCCCGCCGGCATCGCGTCCACTGGATAGCCCTTGCAGCTCCAGCTGGTCTTGCCGCTTTGCAGCGTCGGGATGAAGGTGACTTCCAGGGCGTTCTGCTCGTTCCAGGCGCGAATCGCACCGTTTTCGGCCACGATCCACTTCATCCGGCCGTGCTTTGGATCGTCCTTCTCGATCAGCTTGACACCGGTACCCGCGCCCGCGAGGTTGCCCGACTGTTCGGCCTTCGCCGCGACCTGCTGCTTGGCTGGCTCGGCGCCAGCGACGAGCGCCTGTGCGGCCGCCCGTAGCTCGGAGCCGGCCCTCGAGGGCAGGACCCACCCAACCACCACATAGCCGATCAGGGCGAGACCGGCGATCACTAACAACGCAGCACGCATTTTGGTTCCCCCTTTGTTGCTCCCGCGTACTTTTTTTCTGCTGCGAAAGGTCAGCTTACCATGGAGTGCTTACGGTCAGCTTTCAGCGTCCGTGGCGCGTGTGACGCGCCGCCGCTCGTCTGACCTTTTCTTACGATGATGAGCCTTCGGCTGAGAATCACCGGTCGGGTCCAGGGCGTGGGCTTTCGCTATGCAATGCACAGCGAAGCGGTGCGGCGGGGCTTGAGCGGCTGGGTGCGCAACCGGCGCGACGGCAGCGTCGAAGCGCTGGTGCAGGGAGAAGCCGGCGCGGTCGAGGAACTGGTCGCATGGGCGCGCCGCGGTCCTCCGGGCGCTCGCGTCGACGCGCTGGGCTCGGAAGCGGCCCCCGGCGAGCCGGCGCCGGGAAGCTTCGAGCTGCGGCCGACCGTCTAGGCGGTCTTGCGGCGCTTCAGCGCGTTCACCGCCGAGAACTCCCACGGCCGGCAACCCGCGAGCAGTGCCATGGCAACGCGCCGGCTCGCCGGCAGCGCCGAGTCGGCCTCGGCGCATTCGTTGAACTGCGCCACGAGCTCGGCGAGCTTGCGTTTCAGCGTCGCCGCGGATTCCGGTGACAGCTCGCGCGACTCGAAGCGCAGCAGCTCGAGCGGCTCGTCGAAGCGCGCTTCCAGGAACTCGCTCATCGCGCGGCGCGCGTAGGCCTTCTTCGCCGGCCCGCCAGGCCGCCACACGAAATCGCGCGGCACGAGCAGCCGGGCGCGCTCGCGCGGGCCCCATTCGATGAGCCTGAGCTTCTCCAGGCGCGCGAAAGCCACGGTGAGCTCGGTGCGCGTGATGGCGAACGCCTCGAGGATCTCGTCGAAGCTCCAGCCGTTCAGCACCATCCAGAACACGGCGAGAAGCTGCTCGTCCCGAGCAAGACCGAGCTCCTGCTCATAGGTAAGCTGCGCCGGGGTATTGCCGGCGCCGCGCGTCATGCGTGCAACCTCGTAGAGATCAAGGTCGACGGCGGCAAGCACCTCCTCAATGCGCGCGAGGGTAAAAGTGCCGCGCGAGAACATGCGCTTGACGCTCGCCTCGGACAGCCGCAGGCGGCGCGCGAGCTCCGCATACGTCAGCCCGCGTGCTCGAACGCTCTTCTTGAGCGCATCGACGAAGCGGCTGGCCGCAGGCATGCAACTTACGGTATCAGATAACGCCACTTCGCAAGCGGCTGTTGCGTTGAGGCGTGGCCACTCGCAAGATTTCCCCGGCAATTCAATCGGGGAGGAGCTGCCATGAGCGCCACGCGTTCTATCCCGTTGTCCGCAACCGAGCTCACCGCCGCGATGCGCGAGCGCCGCCCCTACGATCCTTCCCGCCTTGACCGGGTGCTGCGCGTGGACGAACGCCAGGGCGTGGTCGAGGTACAGTCGAGCACCCCGTGGAAAATGATCGCGGCTGCGTTGCGGCCCGACGACGCGCGCGCCGCGCGCACGCAAACCACCATGACCACCGTCGGAGCGAGCCTCGCGCACAATGCCGCCGGACCCGACGGCCGTCCGGCGATCCTGCATGTCCAGTCGATCGCCGTGATAACGCCAGGCGGCGAGCTGCGGCGCGCTGACCGCGCCACGCGCCGCGAGCTCTTCGCGCTCGTGGCCGGCGGCCAAGGGCTGTTCGGCGCGCTCTACAGCGTCACGCTCGACATCGGCTCGCTGTCGCGTGCGGTAAACGAGGCCGCACCGCTCGAGGAGATTTCGTCGGCGCACCCCTTACGGCTGCTTGTCCCGCCGGAGAAGGTCGACTCGTTTCTCGCCGAGGCGCACGGCCGCTGCGGCGAGTGGCGCATGCCGCTCGCCGGCGTCGAGGCGCGGAGAACGCTCGCCGAGAGCGATTCATTCCTGCGCTGGGCACGCCGCGACTATGTCGCGGTCGCACTGCATTTCGCCGAGCCGCCGGTCCTCGGCGCGGCGGTGCGTGCGACGCAGCTGCGGCGCGAGCTGATCGCAGCGGCCATCGAGCACGGCGGCAGCTTTCAAGTCTCGTGCACGCCGGAAGCGACGCGGGCGCAGAGCGAGGCGTGCTATCCGCAGCTACCGGAGTTCCTCGCCGAGAAGCGGCGCGTCGACCCCTGCGAGCGCATCGTCAACCCGTGGTACCTGCACTACCGCAGGCTGTTCGCCAGCTAGCTGCCGAAGGTGAGCTCGATGTTCTCGGGCGCGAGCCAATCGCCCAGGTCGGAGAGGAGCTTCGCTTCGGGCCGCACGCGCCAGCCCTCGCCGAGCACGACCTCGCAAGCGCCCTTGCCGTTGCCGTAGGAAACCACGACCTGGCATGCGCCCGTGCCGCTCGCGCGGTACGGCGCGAGAAGCTGCTGTAGCCGCTTGGCATCCGCTCCACCGTTCATCGAGATCTTGAGCCTGGCGGCGTAGCGAGCCCGCAGGCCATCCAGATCCAGCAGTTCGTCGGCCGCCACGCGCAGTCCTCCCGAGAACTGGTCGTCCTGCACCTTGCCGCAGACTACGAGCAGCGCGTCTTCCTTGAGCTTGTCGCGGTGCTTTTCGTACAGCTCGTTAAACACGGAAATCTCCACCTGCGCGCTGCCATCGTCGAGCATCACCACCATCATGCGGCCACGACGCGTCATCTGCGCGCGCGCCGACACCACGATCCCGGCCATCCATACCCGCTCGGCGGGCGCGAGCCTGGCGAGCGGCGTGCGGGGAAATCGCGCGAGCTCGCGCTCGTAGATCGAGAACAAGTGCCCGGACAGGTAGAAGCCGAGCGCGATTTTCTCCTCGAGCAGCTTCTGCCTCGCGTCCCAGGGCAGCGCGTCGACCGTGACATGCGCGCCGCCGCGCGGCGCCTCGGCCTCGCCGAACAGGCTCGACTGGCTTGCCTGGCGCTCGGCCTGCTCCGCGGCCTCGAAGGCGCGCCCGGCGGAGGCGAGCAAGCGGGCCCGGTTCGAGTCGACGGCATCGAGTGCGCCGGCGCGAATCAGCGCCTCGAGCACCCGCCGGTTCACCATGCGCTTGTCGACCCGGCTGCAGAAGTCGAAAAGGCCGCTGAACGGCGCCGTACGGCGCGCCGCGAGGATGTTTTCGATCGCCGCCTGCCCCGTGCCGCGCACCGCGCCCAGGCCGTAGCGCAGCGTGCCGCTGTCGACCGGGACGAACCGGTACTCCGAAGCGTTGATGTCGGGCGGCAAGACCTTGAGGCCGTTGGCCGCCGCATCCTCGTAGAACTGGCGGACCTTGTCGGTGTCGTCCATCACCGCGGACAGGTTGGCCGCCGCGAATGCCGCCGCGTGGTGCGTCTTCATGTACGCGGTCTGATAGGCGAGCAGCGCATATGCCGCGGCGTGCGACTTGTTGAAGCCGTAGCCGGCAAATTTCTCCATCAGGTCGAAGAGCTGCATCGCCTTGCTGCGCGCGAGGCCGTTGCGCTCCGCGCCGACAACGAAGACGTCACGCTGCTGCGCCATCTCCTCCGGCTTTTTTTTCCCCATCGCGCGGCGCAGGAGGTCGGCGCCGCCGAGCGTGTAGCCGCCGATCACCTGCGCGATCTGCATCACCTGCTCCTGGTAGACCATGATTCCGTAGGTCGGGCCGAGGATGGGTTCTAGACGTGGGTCGAGATACTCGACGCTTTTTCCATGTTTTCGCTCGATGTACTCCGGGATCAGGTCCATCGGTCCCGGCCGGTACAGCGCCACCAGAGCGATCACGTCTTCGAATCGGTCGGGACGCGCGCGCTTGATCAGGTCGCGCATGCCGCGCGATTCGAGCTGGAACACCCCGGTCGTGTTGCCCGCGGACAGCAGCTTGTAGGTGTCCGCGTCATCCAGCGCAATCTTCTCCAGGGAAAATTCCTTTTCCCCAAGTCCGCGGACGTAGCGCTCGGCCCAGTCGAGGATCGTGAGCGTGGTAAGGCCGAGGAAGTCGAACTTGACCAGCCCGATCGCCTCGACATCGTCCTTGTCCAGCTGCGAGATCACGTGCGCGGCGTCGGCGGCGTACAGCGGGCAGAACTCGGTGAGCCGGCCGGGTGCGATCAGCACGCCGCCCGCGTGCATGCCGACGTTGCGCACCAGGCCCTCGAGCTTCTCCGAAAGCGCGAGCAGCTCGCGCACCTCGTCCTCGCTCTTCTCGCGCTCGGCGAGCAGCGGCTCCATCTTGCGTGCGTCGCCGAGGGTGATGGTCTTTCCGGGCTGCATCGGCACGAGCTTGGCGAGCTGGTCGCAAAAGCTGTACGGCAGGTCGAGCACGCGTCCGCAATCGCGCAGCACCGCGCGCGCCGCCATGGTGCCGAAGGTGGCGATCTGCGACACGCTCTCCTCGCCGTACTTGCCTCGCACGTAGTCGATCACGCGGTCGCGGCCGTCCTGGCAGAAATCGATGTCGAAGTCGGGCATCGATACGCGCTCCGGGTTGAGGAAGCGCTCGAACAGCAGGTCGTATTTCAGCGGATCGAGATCCGTGATGTTGAGCGCGTAGGCGACGAGCGACCCCGCGCCCGAGCCGCGTCCCGGGCCGACCGGCACGCCGTTCGATCTCGCCCAGTTGATGAAGTCGGCCACGATCAGGAAGTAGCCCGCGAAGCCCATCTGGATGATGGTCTTCAGCTCGAATTCCAATCGCTCCACGTTGTCTAAGCCACGCTTCTTCAGGCCGGCATACGCCTGTTGGCGCAGGTAATCCTCCGCGCTCACCCCGGCCGGAGTCGGGAACGCCGGCAGGCGGCTCTTGCCGAGCTCGAGCGAGAAATTGCAGCGCCGCGCGATCTCCATCGTGTTTTCGAGCGCGTGCGGGACGTCGGCGAACAGCTTCGCCATTTCGTCCTGGCGCTTGAAGTACTGCTCGGGGGTAAAGCGCCGCGGCCGGCGCTGGTCGCCGAGGATATGGCCGGCGGCGATGCACACGCGCGCCTCGTGGGCACGGAAGTCGGCGGCATCGAGAAACTGCACCGGGTGCGTCGCTACCACCGGCAGCGCGAGCCGCGAAGCGAGCGCCACCGAGCGCGCGACCAGCGGCTCGGCATGGGGGTGGCCGGCGCGCTGCAGCTCGATGTAGTAGCGTCCGGGGAAACGCCGCGCCCAGTCGCGGGCCAGCCGCTCGGCGGCTTCGCCCTGGTCCGAGCCGAGCGCCTGGCCGACATCGCCGGCAGCCGACCCGGAAAGAGCGATCAACCCTTCGGTGTCCTCCAGCCATGCCCGGTCGATCTCCGCCCTGCCTCGATACTGATTGCGCAGCCAGGCGCGCGACAGCAGGTCGCACAAGCGCAAGTACCCCGCGCGCGAAGCGCAGAGCAAGAGCATGCGGAAAGGCTTGTCGCGGTCGGCGTCATTCCGCAGCCAGCAGTGGGCGCCGATGATGGGCTTCACGCCGACCGCCCGGGCGGCGCCGTAAAACTTGACCATGCCGAAGAGGTTCGCAGCGTCGGTCAGCGCCAACGCCGGCATGGCGTCGGCCCGGGCGCGCTCCACCGCCTCCTCGATGCGCACGATTCCGTCGGTCACCGAGTACTCGCTGTGCAGCCTCAGGTGAACGAAACGCGGCGCCGCCATGTCAAAAAAAATTGTACCGGAAAGGTCGCCATGAATCGGCTTTTGAAACCCCTCATCTTCTCGAGCCTCCTCGCCGTTGGCTCGTTTGCCACGGCGCAAGCCGACCGCAGCGCCGAGCTCGACAAGGCCTACGAAGAAACGCGCGCTGCTTACCTTGCGTTCAAGGACGCCGAGAAGCGGCGCGACGAAGGCCTCGAGTCCCAGGCCGGCGAGCGCATCGGCACTGCGGGCGGCGGAGCGAGCCGCCCGACCGAGCAGTACTGGGCGCGCCAGGCGCTGCTCGAGCAGGAAGTCGAGCTCGCGCGCCGGCGCTACGAAGCCGCGCAGAAGCGCTGGAACGACCTCAAGTAGGGCTCGCGTAACATGCGCGGGGCATGAACCCCGCGCTCGCCGCGCTTCTCGCCGGCGCCACCTGCATCGCGCTCTCGCCGATCTTCGTCCGCGTGTCCGAGGCCGGCCCCACCGCCACCGCCTTCTGGCGCGTGGCGATCGCGGTTCCGGCCTTGTGGATCCTCTATTTCAGATCCAGAAAGACTACGCGGCGCTACGCGGGTCAGTGGCCACTGCTCCTTGCCGCCGGCCTCGCATTCGCAGGCGACCTCGCTTTCTGGCACAGCTCGATCCAGCTCACCTCGGTGGCGAACTCCACGCTGCTCGCCAACCTCGCCTCGATCTTCGTCACCCTCGCGGCGTGGATCTTCCTCGGCCAGCGGCCGAGCGTGCTTTTCCTCGCCGGGCTGGGCGCGGCGCTCGCAGGCGTTGCGCTCCTCGTGCACACTAGCCTCGAGTTCTCCTCCGCCGGCCTGCTCGGCGACGCGCTCGGCGTAGTCACCGCCATCTTTTACGCGGGGTACATCCTGGCGGTGAAAGGACTGCGCGATCGCGGCGAGACCACGCTGCATCTGATGGCCGCGACGAGCACGATCACCGCGCTTTTCCTCTTCCCGGTGGCGCTCGTCTCGGGCGAGCAGATGCTGCCCGTCTCGGCGTTCGGCTGGTGGATGCTCGCCGGTCTCGCGCTGGTGTCGCACGCCGCGGGACAGGGCCTCATCGCCTACGCATTGGCCAGCCTGCCCGCCGCCTTTTCCTCGGTGAGCCTCCTCTTCCAGCCGGTGATGGCGGCGCTTTTCGCGTGGGCGCTGCTTTCGGAATCGCTCGTGCCGCTTCAGGTGCTCGGCGGCCTGGTGGTGCTCGTGGGGATCTACCTTGCACGGCGAGGATCGAGCGCGGGACAATGAGCGACCACGGGAGGAGCTCATATGGCGAAAGCGAAGAAGGCAAGGAAATCGAAGGCGAAGCGCAAGAAGATTGCCAACAAACCGCTGAAGAAGGCGACGACGAAGCTTAAGAAGGCGGTAAGGAAGGTCTCGAAGAAACGCGTGCCCAAACCCGCTGCCGCGGCCACGCCAGCCGTCGCCCCACTGCCCGGCGAGCGCATTGGAGTCGTGACGCACTACTACGGACACCTGGCGGTCGCGGTGGTGAAGCTCGACCCGGGCGCGGCGCTGCGAGTCGGCGACAACATTCACATCAAAGGCCACACGAGCGACTTCGGCCAGCGCGTCGAGTCGCTCCAGGTCGGGCACGCGCCCATGCAGGAAGTCGGGCCGAACGACGATTTCGGGCTGAAGGTAATCGACCACGCGCGCGAGCACGATGTCGTCTACAGGGTGAAGTAGCGCCGTCGCTCACTGCGTTCCACGACGCCATCTACGACACCCGTCGCAGCGACAACGAAGAGCGCAGCGCGGCCTGGACCACGAGCCGCAGGCGCGCGCGAATCTTGCCCGCTCGCTAGGCTATGACCGCGTCGGGTTCCCCCGAGGACTTCTCGATCGCGCCGATCTCGTAGACGCGCTCGCCCTCGCGCTCGAGGACCGAGCGTGCTTCGGACGCGCGCTCGCGCGCGACGACCGCTACCATGCCGATGCCGCAATTGAATACGCGCCACATCTCGTCATCCGCGATGGCGCCCGTCTGCTGCAGCCATGCGAACGCTTCCGGACGCGGCCAGGCGCTTCTGCGGATCACCGCCCGGGTGCCGGCGGGAAGGATGCGAGGTACATTGCCCACCAACCCGCCGCCGGTGATGTGCGCGAGGCCTTTGACGGGCACGGCTTCGAGCAGCCTGAGCACCGCCTTGACGTAGATGCGCGTCGGCTCAAGCGGGTCGAACGGCGGCTTGCCGCGCTCGAGAATCCTGCGGATGAGCGAAAAGCCGTTGGAGTGCGGCCCGCTCGAGGCGAGGCCAAGCAAGGCATCGCCCGGCGCAATCGAGCGGCCGTCGACGATGCGCGCTTTCTCCACCACGCCGACGCAGAACCCGGCGAGGTCGTACTCGCCCTCCGAGTACATGCCCGGCATCTCGGCAGTCTCGCCGCCGATGAGCGCACAGCCTGCGATTTCGCAACCTCGGGCGACGCCCTTGACGACGGCAGCGGCGACCCCGCCGTCCAACCTTCCACAAGCAAAGTAGTCGAGAAAGAACAGCGGCTCGGCGCCCTGCACAAGCACGTCGTTCACGCTCATCGCTACAAGGTCGATGCCGACGGTGTCGTGCCGCCCGAGCGCGAATGCGAGCTTGAGCTTGGTGCCGACGCCGTCGGTGCTCGACACCAGCACGGGCTCGCGGTACTTCTTCGGGATCTCGCACAGCGCGCCGAAGCCGCCGATGCCGGCGAGCACCTCGGGCCGCAGCGTGCGCCGGGCGAAAGGCTTGATGGCTTCGACCAGGCTATCGCCGGCTTCGATGTCGACGCCGGCGTCGCGGTAGGAAAGTCCCCTCGACATGCTAGATTGGAATTCTAGCGAGATGCAGCAGCTCGTCCTCAACATCGGGCCGGCGCTGGAGCCCGATTTCGACAACTATGTCGCCGGGCCGAATGCCGAGGCCGTGGCGAGCGTGCGCAGCTTCGCCGCAGGCGGCGCTCGCGAGGCAATCCTGTACCTCTGGGGCGAGCCCGGGAGCGGGCGCACCCATCTGCTGCGCGCGGCCGCAAGAGTGAACCCCGAGCTGGTGATCGCCGACGACGTAGAGAAGCTCGACGCCCCGGCGCAACAGCGCCTGTTCGCAGCGATCAATGCCGCGCGCGAGGGCGCGGCGCCGGTGCTCGCCGCCGGCAGCCAGGCTCCGGCGCAGCTCGCCCTGCGCGAGGACGTGCGCACGCGCCTCGCCTGGGGGCTCGTCTACCAGCTGAAGCCCCTGACCGACGCCGACAAGCGCTCGCATCTGCACGCCCAGGCGGCGCGGCGCGGCCTGCGGCTACCCGACGAGGTCGTCGCCTACCTGCTCAGTCACATGCCCCGCGACCTCCCCAGCCTGAATGCCGTGCTCGAGGCGCTCGATCGCCACTCGCTCGCCACGAAACGCCCGGTCACCCTGCCGCTGGTGCGCGAGGCGCTGGAACGAAAAATTCGGTGAATCCGTGGCTCCGACGCCACATGGTGAAATCCTCACATGGACAAGCGCGAGGTCCGGCGGGTAAATTGGCGAGCACTCCTCATGAAGACCAGGACCGCCCTGCTCCTCGCGCTTCTCTTCGCCGGCCAGGCCGCCGCCCAATCGGGCCTGCGGCTGCGGCATCAGGGCGAGCCGGGACTCGACCCCGCCCTGGCGCGCGGATGGCTTGCCCCGGACTACGACCGCTTCGGCTTCGCCCTGCACAGTTGGCGCGAGGCCGTCGGGTTCGCGCCGGGGCAGCGCATGCAGCTCAGCTACTCGCTCGGCGAGCGCAGCAGCCTCGGCATGGGGCTGGGCAACGACTTCGACGAGCAGCGCCAGCTGTCGTTCTCCGGCCGCTACTCGCTCACGCAGGACTGGGCGCTTTCCGCCGAGACGCTCGGGCGCGACGCGACGGATATCTTCCGGCTGCAGGATATCCGCATCGGCGTGCAGCGCCGGTTCTAGCTGCAACTTGCCCTTAAACTCCGGGCGCGCATGCGCCTGGCTCTGTTCGACCTCGACAACACGCTCCTCACGGGCGACAGCGACTACGAGTGGGGCCAGTTCATGTGCGACCAGGGCGTGGTCGAGCGCGCGGCCTACGAAGCGCAAAACCGCGTCTACTATGATCGATACATCGACGGCACGCTCGACATTCACGAGTATCTCGGGTTCGCACTGCGTCCGCTTGCCGCCCATTCTCCGGAGGACTTGGCGCGCTGGCACGCCGAGTTCATGGAGAGCCGCATCCGCCCGATGATCCTGCCGGCGGCGCGCGCGCTGGTGCGCCGTCACCTCGAGGCGGGGGAGCTGTGCGCCATCATCACGGCGACGAATAGCTTCGTCACGGCGCCCATCGCGCGCGAGTTCGGCGTCGAGCACCTCATCGCCACGGAGCCCGAGCGGCGCAACGGCCGCTTCACCGGCCGCGTCGCGGGTACGCCGTGCTTCCGGGGCGGCAAGCTCGTGCGCCTCGACGAATGGCTCGCTGGCCGCGGACTGCGCCTCGCCGACTTCGACGCGAGTACCTGCTACAGCGACTCGCACAACGACCTGCTGCTGCTCGAGCAGGTCACGCGCCCGGTGGCGGTTGATCCGGACGAGGCGCTCGCGCGCGAGGCCGCGCGCCGCGGGTGGGAGCGCATCTCGCTCCGCATCTCCTCCCCGTAAACGGTCCGGTAGAATCCCGCCCCTCGATGATCAAGAGGTTCATCCGGCGGGTGCTCGGATTGCCCTCCGAAGCGGCGCCGCTGCGCGTGCCGCGTGAAAAGCACGGCATCACGCGCGAGCGCCTAAGCGCGGCTGCCGCAAGGATCTGCGCGGTGCTCCGCGAGGCCGGATTTTCCGCCTACGTCGTGGGCGGCGCGGTGCGCGACCTCTTGCTCGGCATCTCGCCGGTCGATTTCGACGTCGCCACGGACGCGCGCCCCGAGCAGGTGAAGCCGCTCTTCCGCAGAGCGCTCATCATCGGCCGGCGCTTTCGCCTGGTGCATGTGGTGATGGGTCAGGAGACGATCGAGGTGTCGACCTTCCGTTCCGCCGACGGCGACACCTCGGAGAAGGACGAGCACGGGCGCGTGCTGCGCGACAACGTCTATGGCACGCAGGAAGGCGACGCGCTGCGGCGCGACTTCACCGTGAACGCGCTCTACTACGACCCCGCGACCGAAGAGATGCTCGACTTCCACGGCGGCCTTGCCGATCTGAAAAAGCGCGTGCTGCGTGTCATCGGCGACCCGGAGACCCGGTACCGCGAGGACCCTGTGCGCATGCTCCGCGCCGTGCGGCTCGCGGCGAAGCTCGGTCTGACACTCGATCCGGCCACGCGCGAGCCGATCCGCAGGCTAGCGCCGCTGATGGAGCGCGTGCCGCCCGCACGCCTGTTCGACGAGATGCTCAAGCTGCTGCTCTCCGGGCACGCGAGCGCATGCCTGCGCCAGCTGCGTGAGGTCGGCCTGCACAAGGGGCTGTTGCCGCTGCTCGATGTCATCCTCGAACAGCCGCTCGGCGAGCGCTTCGTTACGCTCGCCTTGGCCCAGACCGACGAGCGCGTGCTCGCCGGCCGCCCAGTGTCCCCCGCGTTCCTGTTCGCCGCGCTGCTGTGGCACGAGGTGCTTGCGGCGTGGAGAGCGCGCCAGGCGCGCGGCGAGCGTCCGATCCCGGCGCTCGAGACCGCGATGGACGAAGTGCTCGATACCCAGTGCGCCAAGCTTGCGATCACGCGCCGCCTGACCGCCACCATGCGGGAGGTGTGGGCCATGCAGCCGCGCTTCGAGAGCCGTTCGGGCAACCGCGCTTACCGCCTGCTCGAGGTGCCGCGCTTTCGCATGGCGTACGACTTCCTCGCGCTGCGCGCGGCAAGCGGCGAAGTGCCGGCGGAGCTCGAGACCTGGTGGCGCGGCTTCCAGGCCGCCGACGCGGACGCGCGCAAGGCGATGCTCCTGCCGGAAACCGGGCCGAAGAAGCGCAGGCGCCGCCGCCGCAAGAAGCGCCCCGCGGCCGGCGCGCCGGCGCCCGAAGCAGCGTAACGATCGCCGTGACGGTAGCCTATGTAGGCCTCGGCTCCAGCCTTGATGACCCGGTGCGCCATGTGCGCGAGGCGTTGCGCGAGCTTGATACGCTGCCGCATACGCGGCTGGTGAAGAAATCGTCGCTCTATCGCAGCGCGCCGGTCGGCTTCGCCGCCCAGGGGGACTTCGTCAACGCGGTCGCGCAGCTCGAGACCAGGCTGTCCGCCGAGCGCCTGCTCACCGAGCTGCACGAAATCGAGGCGCGCCATGGCCGCGCGCGCAGCTTTCCCAACGCGCCGCGCACCCTCGACCTCGACGTCCTGCTGTACGGGGACGCCGTGCTCTCGCTTCCCTCGCTCACCGTGCCGCATCCGCGCATGCACGAGCGGGCGTTCGTGCTGAAGCCGCTGCTCGAGATCTCGCCCGGGCTGCAAGCACGCTACAAAGCAAGCCTCGAAGCCTGCGCCGGGCAGCGGATCGAAAGGATCGACTGAAATGCAGATCTCGGCGACCGCGACTTGCGGGCTGATGCTCCTCGCCTCCAACGTTTTCATGACCTTCGCGTGGTACGCGCATCTCAAGAACCTGGCGGCCAAGCCCTGGTGGATCGCGGCGCTCGCGAGCTGGGGAATCGCGCTCTTCGAGTACCTGCTTATGGTGCCGGCGAACCGGATCGGCTACACGGAGATGTCGCTGCCGCAGCTCAAGATCCTGCAGGAGGCGGTCACCCTCGCGGTGTTCGTCCCGTTCGCCGTCCTGTACATGAACCAGCCGGTGAAGCTCGATTACCTGTGGGCGGCGCTGTGCATCCTGGGCGCGGTGTATTTCATCTTCCGTGGATAGATTCCGCCATCTGGTGGTCGAAGGCCCGATCGGCGCAGGCAAGACGAGCCTCGCGCGCCGCCTGGCCTCGCGCCTGAGCGCGGACCTCGTGCTCGAGCAGCCCGACGAGAATCCTTTCCTCGCGCGCTTCTATGACGACATGCCGCGTTATGCGCTGCCGACGCAGCTCTTTTTCCTGTTTCAGCGAGCGCACATGCTCGAGCCGCTGGCGCAGCCGGACATGTTCGGCCGCGCGGTGGTGGCGGATTTCTTGCTTGACAAGGATCCGCTCTTCGCCCGCCTGACACTCTCGGCCGACGAACTTGCGCTTTACGAGAAGATTTACGCGGTGCTGCGGCTGCGCGCGCCGACGCCCGATCTCGTGATCTATCTGCAGGCGCAGCCCGCGGTGCTGATCGAGCGCGTCCGCCGGCGCGCGGCGCGCTACGAGCGCGAGATCAGCGAGGAATACCTCGCGAGCCTTGCCGAGGGCTACGCGCGCTACTTCTATCATTACAACGCGTCGCCTTTGCTCATAGTGAACTCGGAGAACCTGAACTTCGTCGAGCGCGACACGGACTTCGAGCTGCTCGTGTCGCGGCTGCGCGCCATGCGCAGCCGGCGCGAGTTCTTCAATCTCGGCTGATGCAGGTCCTGCGCGACATCCCCAGCCTCCGGCGAGCCCTTCCCCGGGACCTCGGGTTCGTTCCCACCATGGGCAACCTTCACGAGGGGCATCTGTCGCTCGTCCGCCTGGCGAGGCGCCACGCTTCAGCCGTCGCGGTCAGCATCTTCGTCAATCGGCTCCAGTTTCTCCCGAGCGAAGACTTCGATCGCTATCCGCGCACTTTCGAGCGGGATTGCGCGCTGCTCGAGCGCGAAGGCGTCGAATTTGTGTTCGCGCCCGACGAAGCGGTGCTTTATCCCGAAAAGCAGGTCGTGCGCGTGCACCCCGGTGCGCTCGGCGAGGAGCTCGAGGGTCGCTTCCGCCCCGGCTTCTTCGAGGGCGTGGCGACCGTAGTGCTGAAGCTCCTTAACTGCGTGCAGCCGCGCGCGGCCTTGTTCGGCAAGAAGGACTACCAGCAGCTCATCGTGGTGCGCGCCCTTGTGCGTCAGCTCGATCTGCCGGTCGATATCGTGGCGGGCGAAACCGTGCGCGAGCCCGACGGTCTGGCCATGAGTTCGCGCAACACCTACCTCTCGGCTGCAGAGCGCTCGGAGGCTCCCCGGCTACACGGGTTGCTCAAGCAGGTTGCGTCGGGGGCCCTGTCCACTGACCAGGCGCTCAACCGGCTCCTGGCGGCGGGCTGGAATCCCGACTACGTCGAGGTGCGCCGCCGTCGCGACCTGGCGACCGCCGGGGCCGCCGAACGGGAGCGGGTGATCCTCGGCGCTGCGCGGCTGGGGGGCACCCGCTTGATCGACAACCTAGAGTTCTAAGCCTCAGTATTTAAAGGTATTTGCTAGGCCGGGTAAGGCTCGAAAGTCATCGCCCGCACGGGGCATCCTAGGGTTCTTGCAAGGCCGTCCATGGCATCGTCGGTGAGCTCCAGGGGCTGGAAATCCTCCTCCCCACCCTTGGCGGATATGAAGGCATGGGCCGCCGCCTCGGTATTCCAGATCACCACTGGGTCGGGGCTAACCCCGGGCACCTGACGGCAGATCGGATACCCATCGGCCTTGTAGACAATCGCGTACATCCAACGCCTCCGCCTCGGACCCCCGGTCCACTCTACCCGACACCGAAGCGCTGCAACAAGGCAAAAAATCAGGGAAAACCTGATTGCGTCGCCTTGACAGTGGAGCGTTTAATCGGCTTGGGAGCCAGGTTGTCGCCCCGGGGCGACATGGGGTTCCCGTTACGCCCCCGACCCGGGGGGCACATCTATTGGGGAAGGGAGAAGAGAAATGAGCAACATGCGCGACGCGGTGGGACTGTGCCTGCCGTACGGTAAATCCAGTTCACAGTACGAAACGGAGTTCGAGCCGGCCACCAGCACGGTCTGGGGCTATTTCAACCCGAAAGACGGCGTCCCTTGCTACAGCCTGGGGCTACTCAAGGACATCCTCGAGCATGACCAGCAACTCGTGCGCAACGGCGGCAGGATCGAGGTGGAAGGCGCGCTGCACGAGGTCAACTATTACGTGACCGCATCGCGCACACCCGGCATCTTCAATGTCGGCGGCGACTTGGCGCTCTTCTCGATGCTGATCAAGGCCGGCGACCGCGACGCGCTTGCCAACTATGCGAAGCTCTGCATCGACAACATCTATCCGCGCACGCGCGCGTTCTTCAGCCCAACGCTGACCAAGATCGTTCTGGTGCAGGGCGATGCGCTGGGCGGCGGCTTCGAGTGTGCGCTCGCTTCGGACGTGATCGTGGCCGAGGAAAGCGCTCAGATGGGCCTGCCGGAGATCCTGTTCAACCTGTTTCCTGGCATGGGGGCGTGCAGCCTGCTCGCGCGCCGCATCGGCATCCGCGCCGCAGAGGAGCTGATCCTCTCGGGCAAGATTTACTCCGCAGCCGAACTGCACAAGATGGGGGTGGTCGACGTCGTCGCGACCGACGGCCACGGCGAGAGCGCCGTGCGCAGCTGGATCGCAAAGAACGCCAAGCGGCGCAACGGGTTGCAGGCCGTGCACCGCGCGCGCCAGTTCATTCATCCCGTGACGCGCGAAGAGCTCGACGGCATCGTTGGCTTGTGGGTGGATGCGGCAATGCGCCTGGGCGAGCGCGACCTCAAGATGATGGCACGGCTGGTCCGCGCGCAGGTGCGGCGCACCGAGGCGCGCCCGGCTGGGGGCGGCAGCGTGGTCGAGATGCCGCTCGCTCAGCCGCTCGCCGCGGCTGGCATTCGTCTGCCGCTCGCAGCGTTGATCTGAACCCTGAACCGGCGCTAGTTCGGGCTCGGTTCCAGCTGTGCCAGCAAGCGCGGCCACAGTGCTGCGCCGGCACGGCGCCCGAACAGGCCGAAGTGGCCGATGCGGCGGGTCCCCGCATCGGCCGGCGTGTACATGATCCGCTCGAGCGGGAACAAGCGGGGGTAATAAGACAGCAGCCTTTTCACTCCTCCCTCAGTCGCGAATGCATCGTCGCTGATTGACACGATCAACGCCGGGCGCTGTAGCGCCGCGCAACGGTCGAGCAGCGCTTGCACGCGCGCATAACCCGGCCCGATCCCGTTCGGGCGCAAGTCCGGCGAGCGGCGCGATGCCCATTGCAGCGCGATCCTCGCCGGGATGTCTTCGCCCAAACCGAGTCGGCTCGCCGGAAAGTAGCCGAGCATCAGCGTCATCGCCGGCATGAGCCCGTGCCACACCGCGGTCATCGGTACCCGGTAACGGGGGTGATAGTCGCCGAAGTAGCCGGTGTGCCCGCCGACGAGAACGAGGCGGTCATGCTCGGCCGAGTTGGGCGCCCCGCCGACCAGCAGCGCGGCGATGGAATGAGCGATGCCCACTAGATCGGCGTCGGGAAAGCGCTCGCGCATCCAGGCCAGCGCGCCGCCGCAGTCGTACTCGGCCCAGTCTTCGATCGCGGCGCGGAAGCCGCGTAGCGCTCTCGGCCGCGACAGGCCGATGCCGCGGTAGTCGTAAACCAGCGTGGAAATCCCCGACGCGGCCAGGAAACCGGCGAAGCGTCGATAGCGCGCCGCCGGAATGCCGGCGCCGCAGTGCACGATCGCCGCGCGCTGCGGCTGCGCGGCGGGCGGCGCCGGATAGAAATAGGCGCCCAGCTCGTAACCGTCGAGCGCCCGAACTTGCACCTGCGCTGCTTCGGCTAGCACGGCCACGGGCTCGGGTTCTAATCGCTTGTTCACCTCGCTCCCCGAGCGTCATGATACCGGGCGGAATCGGTACGCGGACGAGCGTCTAGCCGGCCTGCTTGTGCCTCTCAACGAGATAGTGCTCGAGCTGCGCGCGAGCCGAGCCGACCTCCTCGCTCAGCATGCGCAGCAGCGCCGGCGCCTGTAGCCGCAGCTCCGCGTCCGAGAGCTTTCCAAGATTGGTGCACGCGCGCGTGAGGCGATCGGTGCCCATGCTCGCCGAGGAACCTTTCATCGCGTGCACGAGCGAGCGGAACTCGTGGAAGTCGCGCCCGGCGAGGACCTTTTCGATGCGCTCGAGAATGCCGCTCGAATCGGACACGAAGACCTTGATCAGGCGCTCCACGAAGCCGAGCGAGGAGCCGAGCTCCTCCAGGTGACCGAGCGTTTCCGCGTTGACTACCGCCGGGGCGCTCACCGCCGCTTCGCGCGGCGCCGCCGCCGGCGCGTCTTTGCGCCCGGGCTCCGCGGCCTTGCCGGCGAGGCGCTGGATCTCGTCGAGCAGCCGTAGCGCCTCGATCGGCTTGGAAAGGAAGGTGTCGGCGCCCGCCTCGAGCGCCTCGCGCTTCGCTTCCGGCGTGACGTCGGCGGAGAGCATGATGACCGGCAGCCGCGCGCGCGCGCGCGTCATCAGCCGGATCGCCTGCAGCGCATCGATGCCGCTCATCCCCGGCATGTTGCGGTCGAGAATGACGATGTCGTAGGCATCGCGCTCTATGGCGTCGAGCGTCTGCTCGCCGTCGTTCACCAGCGTGATGGTGTGACCGCTGCGCTCCAGGATCTTGCCAATCACCTCGCGGTTGGTCGGGTTGTCGTCCGCCACCAGCACGCGCGCCTTGACCGCGGCGCTGCGGCGCGCATAGTCCTGCAGCCGCACCACGCCCTCGTGCACCTCCTCGCCTGCGGAGACCGAATGGAGCACGTTGAACAGGCGACGCTTGTCGAACGGGAGCTCGAGCACCGAAGCGAATCCCGACGACAAAACCTCGAAGCGCCGTACGTCGGCTTCGCGCGGCACGGCGAGAATCGTCGGCGGCGCCGGATTGGGCGCCGCGCGGCGGAAGCGCTGCGCTAGCTGCAGGTCCTCGCCCGAGGCGTAGAGGAGCGCGCTGTGGTAGGGCTTCGCCAGGCTGATGTCGGCGACCAGGCGCGCCACGCCTTCCTCCACATTCGGCGCCGCAGTCGGTAGCGCGCCCCAGCCCGTGAGCGTGCCCTCGAGGGCGGTGCGCTCGCGCGGCGGGAAGCCGACGAGCAGCACGCGGGCCCCGGCGAGGTCGCCCGCCGCCGTGCTGGCCTGCTCGGGCTGCTTCTCCAGGTCGATCTCCGCCCAGAACGTGCTGCCGAGCCCGATCGCGCTTTCCAGGCCGATGCGCCCGCCCATGAGCTGCACGAGCTGCTTCGCGATCGTGGTGCCGAGCCCGCTGCCGCCGAAGCGCCGCGTCGTGGTCTCGTCGGCCTGGGTGAAGCTCTCGAAGATCTTCGCCTGCGCTTCGGGTGCGATGCCGATGCCCGTGTCGCGGATCGAGAACTTGAGGCGCACGCTCGCCTCGGTTTCCGCCTGAACCGACACGTGCACCGTGACGGTGCCGCGCTCGGTGAATTTCACCGCGTTGCCCGCGAGGTTGATCAGCACCTGGCGCAGGTGGTGCGGATCGCCGCGTACCGCCGGCGGGACTTCCGGCATCATCGACACCACGAAGTCGACGCCCTTGACCGCGGCCTGCGCCGAGACGATGCGGCAGGTGCTGTTGACGAGCGCGTGCAGGTCGAAGTCGGTCTTCTCCAGCACGACCTTGCCGGCCTCGATCTTGGAGAAGTCGAGCACGTCCTCGATCAGCCCGAGCATCACGCGGGAGGAGCTGCGCAGCGTCTGCAGCATGTCGGCCTGCTCGCGGTTCAACTGCGTGTCGCGCAGGAGGTCGGCCATGCCGATGATGGCGTTCAGCGGCGTGCGCAGCTCGTGGCTCACCATCGAGATGAAGCGGCGCTTCGCCAGGTTCGCGGCCTCGGCGCGCGCGATAGCGTCGAACATGCGGCGCACGAGCGACAGCACGTACAGGTTCACCGCGATCATGGCGATCAGCAGGCCGACGCCGAGCGAGGTGTGCGCGCGCCAGAATTCGTTCAGGTAGAGCACGATCGAGAAGCCGACCACGCTCATCGCGAGCTCAGAAAGCAGGTAGCGCGCACCGAAGCGGAACCCGCTGCCGAGCGTGACCCAGATGTAGAGAAGCAGCAGCCAGCCCGCCGGCTCGCCGAACACCGCCATGTACCAGCTGATGGCGGCGACATCGGCAAACTGCGCGAACACGCGCCGCGCCGGCGAGATCGTCGTGGAATAGGCGATGCGCAAGAAGATGATGAGCGCCAGCACCAGGTGGATGCCCATCACGTACAGCGGCAGCGTGTCCTGCTTGAGCAGCGCGTCAGGCAGGAGGTACAGGAACACGAGCGAGCTGATGACCAGCCGCAGGATGCCCTGCTCGTGCTCGGTGTCCGGGCGAGCCTTCAGCCGCTCGCGCAGGCGCGCGAGTGGTCCGGCCGCCGCTGCGGGCGCCGCGGCGCTACGCTCGACCATCAGACCATTCGTGCTGGATCTGGACTACTTCGCTGCGCGTCCCGAGGAACGCTTCGACCATGCGCGGATCGAAGTGCTTGCCCGACTGGGTGCGCACGTACTCGAATGCGTGCTCGCTCGTCCAGGCGCTCTTGTACGGCCGCACGGAGGTGAGCGCGTCGTATACGTCGGCGACGGCGACGATGCGCGCGCACAGCGGCACGTGGTCGCCGACCAGGCCGTTGGGGTAGCCCGAGCCGTCGTACTTTTCGTGGTGCCCGAGCGCGATCAGCGCACCCATGCGCACGTATTTCGACGCGCTGCCCTTCAGGATCTCGTGACCGATCAGCGGGTGGCGGCGCATCACCTCCCATTCGCCGTCTTCAAGCTTCTGCGCCTTGAGCAGGATGCCGTCCGGGATGCCGATCTTGCCGATGTCGTGCAGCGGCGCGGCGAGCTCGATGGTCTCCGCCTCGTCGCGCTCGATGCCGAGCGTGTTGGCGATGAGGCGTGAATAGCGCGACATGCGGATCAAGTGGTTGCCGGTCTCCTCGTCGCGAAATTCGCCCGCGCGCGCGAGCCTGAGCAGCGTCTCCTTCTCGCGCTCCTTCACTTCACGCGTCGCGTCCTCGACCATGTGCTCGAGCAGGCGTCGACGGTCTTCCAGCGCAAGCTGCTGGCGGCGCAGCGTCAGCAGGTTCCTGCAGCGGGCGAGGCATTCTCGCGCGTCGACCGGCTTGGTGAGGAAGTCGGTGATGCCCGCGTCCAGCGCGGCGTAGCGCACCTTGCGGTCGTCGTGCACCGTGACCATGACGATCGGCACGTGCTCGTAGCCCGGCAGCGCGCGCAGGCGCTTCACCAGCTCGATGCCGTCCATGTCGGGCATCATGTAGTCGACGAGCACGAGATCCGACATGTTGCGGGTCGCCCACACCACCGCGTCGACCGGACGCGCGAAGCCTTCCACCACCACGCGCTCGTCGAGGCTTCTTACGACCTGCTCCAGAATGGCGCGGCCGGTCGACTGATCGTCGACCACCATCACCGTGTTTCGCGCCGAAGGCAAAAGCCGAACTTGGGCCTTGGCCATGGGCCTCCCCGAAGGTATTTTTGTCTCGGGGAAGCCTACCCCCACCCCCTCGCCCTGTCCAGCGAAGGGGTTGTTTCCCCGGTCATTCTTTAACGATGTGTGGTGCCGGAACGATGTGTGGTGCCGGAAGAGAGACTCGAACTCTCATGCCCTCGCGAGCGGCGGATTTTGAGTCCGCTGCGTCTACCGGTTCCGCCATTCCGGCTCCTGAGGAAAATCGTATCCGGCCGAAAAGTATACTTTGGCACCAATGCTGGTCTCGGAGTTCGATTACGACCTGCCTGCAGAACTCATCGCCCAGCACCCCGTTGCGCAGCGCAGCGAAAGCCGGCTGCTTCACCTGAACGCCGCTTCCGGCGCGCTACGCGACCTGCAATTCACGGATTTTGCGCGGTTGGTTGGGCCCGCGGATGCAGTCGTGCTGAACGACACCCGCGTGCTGAAGGCGCGCCTTGCGGGCCGCAAGGCGAGCGGGGGCAAGATCGAGCTTTTCGTCGAGCGGGCGCTCGGCGCGCGCGAGGCCTTGGCATTGATCCGCGCAAGCCGTCCGCCCGCGCCCGGCTCCGAGCTGGTCGTCCACGACTTGCGAGTACGCGTCGAAGCGCGCGAAGGCGAGCTTTACCGCGTGCGCTTCCCCGAGGACGTCGACACGGTGCTCGAGCGCTTCGGCGCGCTGCCGCTCCCGCCTTACATCCGGCACGCCCCGCAGGCCGAGGACGCCGAGCGCTACCAGACCGTCTACGCCGCGGTGCCGGGCGCCGTCGCCGCGCCGACCGCGGGCCTGCACTTCGATGAAGCAATGCTGGAGAAAGTGCAGCAGACGGGCGCCTCGATCACCCGCATCACCCTGCACGTGGGGTTCGGCACCTTCCAGCCGGTGCGCGTGGAAGAGCTCGAGGCGCACCGCATGCACAGCGAGCGCTACAGCATTTCACGGCACACCTGGAACGCCATCCAGGGGAAGCGCGTCCTCGCCGTCGGCACCACGTCGCTGCGCGCGCTCGAGGCCGCCGCGCTCACGGGCAGTCTCGAAGGCGAAACCGATCTCTTCATCTATCCCGGCTTCAAGTTCCGGGTCGTCCAGCGCCTGCTCACCAACTTCCACCTGCCGCGCTCGACGCTGCTCATGCTGGTGGCGGCGTTCGCCGGCCTCGCCAATATCCGGCGCGCCTATGCGCACGCGATCGCCGAGCGCTACCGCTTTTTCTCCTATGGCGATGCCATGCTGATCGAAAGATGAAGTTCTGCGTCACTCGCGTGGACGGAAAGGCAAGGCGCGGCGTCCTTGAGCTCGCCCACGGGCGCGTCGATACGCCAGCCTTCATGCCGGTCGGCACCTACGGCACGGTGAAGGCAATGTCGCCCGAGGAAGTGGCCGCGAGCGGCGCGCAGATCGTGCTCGGCAACACCTTCCATCTTTGGCTGCGGCCGGGGCTCGAGGTGGTCTCGCGCCACGGCGGGTTGCACCGCTTCATGAACTGGGGCGGGCCGATCCTCACCGACTCCGGCGGCTTCCAGGTCTTCAGCCTCGAGACCCTGCGCAAGGTGACCGAGGAAGGGGTCCACTTCTCCTCGCCGATCAACGGCGACCGTTTGCTGCTCACCCCCGAAGAATCCATGCGCATCCAGAGGATCCTCGACTCGGACATCGCAATGGCGTTCGACGAGTGCCTCGCGTATCCGGCGAGCGAGAGGAAGGCTGCCGAGTCGATGCGGCTCTCGCTGCGCTGGGCGCGCCGCTCCAGGCTCTCGCATGACGGGGTTCTCTTCGGCATCGTCCAGGGCGGCGTCTATCCCGAGCTCAGGCAGGAATCGACGGCGGGATTGGTGGACATCGGCTTCGAAGGCTACGCGATCGGCGGGCTCGCGGTCGGCGAGCCGAAAGAGGAGCGGCTGAAAGTGCTCGAGAGCACCCGGCTGCCGGAGGCCCACCCGCGTTACCTGATGGGCGTGGGCACGCCGGAGGACATCATCGAGGCCGTGGCGGCGGGGATGGACATGTTCGACTGCGTGCTGCCGACGCGCAATGCGAGAAACGGGTGGCTCTTCACGCGCCACGGCGACATCCGCATCCGCAACGCCCGCTACCGCGACGACACCGCGCCGCTGGACGAGCGCTGCACCTGCTACACCTGCCGCAGCTACAGCCGCGCCTACCTCTACCACCTGGACAAGACGAAGGAGATCCTCGGCGCGCGGCTCAACACGCTGCACAACCTCCACTACTACCAGGAGCTGATGCGCGATCTTCGCCTTGCCATAGAAGAAAACCGCTATCACGCAAAGGCGAGGGAACTGCGGGAAGCACGCACCCGGCTGCTATAATCTGCGCCGTTTTTTCCCTCTGGAGTCCGCAGTGATCATCTCGCCAGCGTTTGCCCAGGCTGCGCCGAGCGCCGACCCGGGATATATCGGCCTGCTGCCGATTGTCCTCATGTTCGTGCTGCTGTACTTCCTCATGATCCGGCCGCAGATGAAGCGCAGCAAGGAGCAGAAGCAAATGATCGAGGCGTTGCAGAAGGGCGACGAGGTGGTCACCGCCGGCGGCGTGGTCGGACGCATCACCAAGCTCTCCGACGCGTACATCAGCCTGGAGATCGCGCCGAACACCGAGATCAATGTCCAGAAGGCTGCGATTCAGGTTCTGCTGCCCAAGGGAACCATCAAAAGCATTCAGTGAATAGGTATCCCACCTGGGGCTACGCGCTGATCGCGCTTGCGATCGCGCTCGGCTTGCTCTACACGCTGCCGAACTTCTTCGGCGAATCGCCGGCGGTGCAGGTGTCGAGCGCCAAGGCGACGGTGAAGGTCGACCCGGCGCTGCTGCAGCGGGTGCAGGACGCGTTGCAGAAGGCCGGCGTCGCCTACACCGGCGCGGTCCTCGACCCGGGCGGCATTCGCGTGCGCTTCGCCGACACGGACACGCAGCTCAAGGCGAAGGACCTGATTCACGCCACGCTCAACCCGGGCGCGGCGCCACAGGCGACGCCGGAGGACGACCCGAACGTGAACTACGTGGTCGCGCTCAACCTGCTGCCGGCATCTCCGACCTGGCTTTCCGCGATCCACGCCCTGCCGATGTATCTCGGCCTCGACCTGCGCGGGGGCGTGCATTTCCTGCTCCAGGTCGACATGCAGGCCGCCACCACCAAGCGCCTGGAGAGCATCGCCGCCGACATCCGGTCGCTGCTGCGCGAGAAGAACGTGCGCCACGGCGGCGTGACGCGCGAAGCTCAGACGCTGCGCGTGCGCTTCCGCGACGCGGCGATGCGCGAGCGCGCGCGCGAGGTGCTCGCTGGCAGCCTGCCCGATCTCGCGGTGAGCGAGCGCGAGGATGGCCAGGACCTGCTGCTCGTCGCGACGCTCAAGCCCGAGGCGGTGAAGCGCAACCAGGAATACGCGCTCAGGCAGAACATCACCACGCTGCACAACCGCATCAACGAGCTCGGCGTGGCCGAGCCGGTGATCCAGCAGCAGGGCGCCGAGCGCATCGTGGTGCAGCTCCCCGGCGTGCAGGACGTGACGCGCGCCAAGCGCCTGATCGGGCGCACGGCCACGCTCGAGATCCGCATGGTGGCCGAGGAGTACATGAATCCGGAGACGCTCACCGCGGCGGCGCGCGGCCAGGTACCGTTCGGCACCGAGTACTACGTCGAACGCAACGGCCAGCCGCTCCTCGTGCGGCGCCAGGTCGTGCTGACCGGCGACCGGCTCACCGACGCCCAGCCCGGGTTCGACTCGCAGACCAACGAGCCCGCGGTGCATTTGCGCCTCGACGGCCAGGGCGCGCGCATCTTCCAGGAGGTGACGCGCGAGAACGTGAATAAGCGCATGGCGATCCTGCTGATCGAGAAGGGCAAGGGCGAGGTGATCACCGCGCCGGTGATCCGCAGCGAGATCCCCGGCGGCCGGGTGCAGATCTCGGGGCGCATGAGCACCACCGAGGCCGCGGACGTGGCGCTGCTGCTGCGCGCCGGCTCCCTCGCCGCGCCGATGGAGATCGTCGAGGAGCGCACCGTCGGACCGAGCCTCGGGCGCGACAACATCCAGAAGGGCTTCCACGCGACGATGTGGGGCTTCATCGCCATCGTGGCGTTCATGTCGGTGTACTACCTGGTGTTCGGGCTGATCTCGTCGCTCGCGCTCGCCGTGAACCTGCTGTTCCTGATCGCGTTGCTTTCGCTGCTGCAGGCGACGCTCACGCTGCCGGGCATCGCCGCCATCGCGCTCACGCTCGGCATGGCGATCGACGCCAACGTGCTCATCAACGAGCGCATCAGGGAGGAGCTCCGGGGCGGCGCCACCCCCCAGGCCGCGATTGCGGCGGGGTATGAACGCGCCTGGGGCACGATCCTCGACTCCAACATCACCTCGCTGATCGCGGGGCTCGCGCTGCTCATCTTCGGCCAGGGCCCGGTGCGCGGCTTCGCGGTGGTGCACTGCCTCGGCATCCTCACCTCGATGTTCTCCGCGGTGACCGTGTCGCGCGCGGTCGTGAACCTGGTGTACGGCCACCGCCGCCGGGTCGCGCGCCTCGCGATCGGCAACACGTCGTGGAAGTAGGGTAAATGGAGTTCTTCAAGATCCGCCGCACCATACCGTTCATGCGGTATGCGCTCGTCTTCAACGTCATCTCGCTCGTCACGTTTCTCGCCGCCGTGTTCTTTCTCGCGACGCGCGGGCTCAGCTTCTCGATCGAGTTCACCGGCGGCACGCTGATCGAGGTCGGCTACCAGCAGTCGGCCAACGTCGACGCGATCCGCGACTCGCTCGACCGCGCGGGCTACAAGGCCGAGGTGCAGAATTTCGGCTCCTCGCGCGACGTGCTGATCCGCATGCACATCGAGAAGAACCAGTCGAGCGCCGATCTCTCCCAAAAGGTGATGGAAGTCCTGAAGAAGGACAACCCGGGCGCGGAGCTGCGCCGCGTCGAGTTCGTCGGGCCGCAGGTCGGGCGCGAGCTCGCCGAGTACGGCGCGCTCGCCCTCCTCGTCACCGCGGTCGGCATCGTGCTGTATCTCTGGCTGCGCTTCGAGTGGCGCTTCGGGCTCTCGGCGATAATCGCCAACCTGCACGACGTGGTGATCATCCTCGGCTTCTTCGCCTTCTTCCAGTGGGAGTTCTCGCTCGCGGTGCTGGCGGCGGTGCTCGCGGTCCTCGGCTACTCGGTGAACGAGTCGGTGGTGGTATTCGACCGTGTGCGCGAGAACTTCCGGAAGATGCGCAAGGCGAGCACTCCCGAAGTGATCGACGCCGCAATCACGGGCGTCATCTCGCGCACCATCATCACGCATTTATGCACGCAGATGATGGTCACCACCATGCTCATCTTCGGCGGCGCGGCGCTGCACTACTTCGCGCTTGCCCTCACCATCGGGATTCTCTTCGGCATCTATTCCTCGGTGCTGGTCGCGAGCCCGCTCGTCATGTGGCTCGGCGCGAAGCGCGAGCAGTTCATCGTGCCGGCGAAGAAGCGAACGGGTGACCGGCGCGACGAGCACGAAGGCGCCGTGGTCTAGGAATAATCGGGGCCAGGGCCCGATTCCTATTTCAGTATTTGGATCAGGTTGGAGTAGTCGTCGGTCCAGGTGCGCCACCCGGCCTGGTCCTCGGGCTCGAGCGCGCCCCGCGCCACAATCGCCGGCCGCTTGAGCGCCGCGGGATCGCGCGACACCAGGATCCAGTCGGTGCGCGAGCGCCGGTAATCCTCTTCTTCGTCGGGGTCGTCGCGCACCAGCATGGCGTGCGCGCCTTGCTCCTTCGTCAGCCGCGCCACGACCGGGATGAGGTTGAGGAAGCGGTTCGAGACGTGGAAGGCGACGATGCCGTCGGGCTTGACGTGGCGCAAATACACGCCCAGCGCCTCGCGCGTGATGAGGTGCACCGGGATCGCATCGCTCGAGAACGCGTCGACCGCGAGCACGTCGAAGCTGCGCGGCGCCTCGCGCTCGAGCGCGAGGCGGGCATCGCCGAGCTCGAGCTCGATCGTCGCCTTGCTGTCGCCAAGATAGGTGAACTCGTTTTGCGCGATCTGGATCACGCGCGCATCGATCTCGTAGAAGCGGTAGAGGTCGCCCGGCCGCCCGTAGGCGGCGATGGTGCCCACGCCGAGGCCGATGACGCCGACCCGTGCGGGCCGCTCGCCGAGCGAGCGGATCGCCGCCCCGATGCCCGAGTCCTGGTGGTAATAAGTGGTCAGCAGCGTGCGCGTGCTCGCGTGCGGGTACTGCTCGCCGTGCATGATCGCGCCGTGCACCAGGCGGCGCAGATGCGATTCCTCGCCCTCCACGCCGTACTCCTTGACGCGCAGCACCCCGTAGAAGCTGCGCGAGGCGACCCGCACGTCGCGGTGGTAGCGCATGCCGTCGTAGCCCGCGCTCGCCGCAATGCCGAGCAGCACGGCGAGGCTGGCGTAACGCGGCACCGCGCCGAGGCGGCCGAAGCATGCGGTGGCGAGCGCCACGAGCACGACGAGGCCGATGCCGAGCTCGTAGTAGCCGGTGAAGACGACCGGCGCGACCACCGCGACCAGCACGCCGCCAAGCGCGCCGCCGCCCGCGACGATGAGGTAGAACGCGGTCAGCCGTGCCGGCGGCGGCCGTAGCCGATAGAGCTCCCCGTGGCAGAAGAGGCAGCCGAGAAACAAGCCCGGCAGGAAGATGCCGAGGTGCACGGGGAGATCGAACTGGAAGTGGTCGTCGACGATCAGCCATCCCATCGCTGCGATCCACACGAGAAGCACCGGCCACAGCCACTCCGGCCGGTACCAGCCCTTGCCGTCGAAAGTGAGGATGAAGCTCGCAAGGTACAGCGTGAGCGGCGCAAGCCACAGCAGCGGCACCGAGGCCACGTTCTGCGTCAGATGATTCGTCACTGCGAGCAGCAACACCGAGCCCGTCGCCGACAGGGTGAGCCACAGCACGATGTCACCCGCGGCGAGCGGCGCGAGCGCGCTGCGCGCGTCCTCGGCCGCCTGCTTGGGCGGCGTGCGCCATGTCACCGCGATGCACAGCACGGCAAAGGCGGCGAAGAGCCACGACCATAGCGTGACTTGTCCCGCGCCGCCGAGGTTGGGCTCGACCAGGAAGGGATAGCCAAGCAGCGCCACCAGCGAGCCGAGGTTCGACACGGCGAAGAGCCGGTACGGGTTCTCGCCCGGCCGGGCACGCGCGAACCACGCCTGCAGCAGCGGGCTGTTCGCCGCGAGCAGGAAGTACGGCAGACCGACGGCGGCACCGAGGAGGAGCAGGATCCAGACCACCGGGTTCTCGCTGCCGGTAGGCTTCCACGCCTCGCTCGGTGCGATCGGCAACATCGCAAGCGCGGCGACGAGCAGCACGCTGTGGATCAGCGGCTCGAGCCTGCGGCGCGAATATCTGGCGAGGAGATGCGCATAGGCGTACCCCGCGAGCAGCAGCGCCTGGAAAAAGAGCATGCACGTCGTCCACACCGCCGCGCTGCCGCCGAACCAGGGCAGGATCAGCCGCGCGATCAGCGGCTGTACCAGGAACAGAAGGAACGACGACAGGAAGATCGTCGCGACGTAGAGCACTAGCGAATCTCCTTCGCGAAAGGCCGGCCGAGCATCCACGCGGCGATCGCGTCGATGGTCTCGGCCTCTCTGCCGAAGAATCCGTGCGGGGATAGCGGCTCGCAGGGTCCGCTCTGCGCGGGATTTCCGCCGCTCACCTTGACGAGCGGAAAGCGGCGCGCGAGGCGCTCGGCCTCGAAGTAAGGCGTCGCGCCGCAGCCGTCGTCCTCGTGATGCACGAGCAGGAGCGGCATCTTGACGCTCGACCAGTCGAAGCCGGCGAGCGCGGAGCGCCGGGCGCGCACGTCGGAAAAGAACAGCGTCGAGGTGAGCACCGTCCCGGCGGCTAATAGAAAAGAAGCAAAAACTTCAAATGCGCTTCGCGAGCTCGGCCGCGAGGCCGGTGTATCGGGCGGGTGTGAGCGCGAGCAGGCGCTTCTTCGCCTCGGGAGGCAGCGGCAGCGCCTTCACGAACGCGGCGAGCTGGCGGCGCTCGAGGCGCTTGCCTCGGCTCACCGCCTTGAGCTGGTCGTAGGCATCCGCGACGCCGTGCCGGCGCATCACCTGCTGCACCGCTTCGGCGAGAACCTCCCAGTTCGCGTCGAGGTCGGCGGCGAGCCGCGCCGGGTCGGCCTCGAGCTTGGCCAGGCCGCGCAGGCAAGCCGAGTATGCGAGCAGCGTATGCCCGAGCGCGGTGCCGACGTTGCGCTGCGCGGTCGAGTCGGAGAGGTCGCGCTGCCAGCGCGACACCGGCAGCTTGTCGGCGAGGTGGCGCAGCAGCGCGTTCGCCACGCCGACATTGCCCTCGGAGTTCTCGAAGTCGATCGGATTCACCTTGTGCGGCATGGTGGAGGAGCCGACCTCGCCTGCCTTCACCTTCTGGCGGAAATAGCCGAGGGAGATGTAGCCCCACAAGTCGCGGTCCAGGCCGAGGAGCACGCTGTTCGCGCGCGCATAGGCGTCGAGCAGCTCCGCGAGCCAGTCGTGCGGCTCCACCTGCGTGGTGTAGGGGTTGAACTCGAGCCCGAGGCGCTCGACGAAGCGCCGGCAGAAGCGCTCCCAGTCGAGCCCCGGGTACGCCATCACGTGCGCGTTGTAGTTGCCCACCGCGCCGTTCATCTTGCCAAGCACCGGCACCGCCGCGATGCGCTCGCGCGCGCGCGCCAGGCGGTGCGCGAAGTTCGCCATCTCCTTGCCGAGCGTGGTCGGCGTGGCCGCCTGGCCGTGGGTGCGCGAAAGCATCGGCAGCGACGCGTGGCGGCGCGCGGCCGCGCGCAATGCGGCGACGAGCTCGTCGAGCCGCGGCAGCATCACTCGCGCGCGCGACTCGCCGATCATGAGCGCGTAGGCGAGGTTGTTGATGTCTTCCGAGGTGCAGGCGAAGTGGATGAACTCGAGCGCGCGCTGCGCCTCGGCGTTTGCCTTGAGCTTCGCCCTCAGCCAGAGCTCGATCGCCTTGACGTCGTGATTGGTCTCGGCTTCGATCGCCTTGATCTCGCCCGCATCGTGCTCCGAGAAATTCCTCACCAGCCGCGAGAACTCCGGCAGAGTGCGCTTTGCGAAAGGCTTGAGCTCCTTGATCGCGCGCTCGGCGGCGAGCGCCTGCAGCCATTCGAGCTCGATGCGCGTGCGGTAGCGAATGAGCGCCTGCTCGCTGAAGTAGCCGCGCAGGGGATCGGCGCCGCCTGAGTACCGCCCGTCGAGAGGAGACAGCGCGGCGAGCGGCGAAGGCATGGGGCTCTATTATAAGGGGATGCGAATTTCGCTCTCCGCGCTGAGCCGTGAAGCGCGCGCCTGCACCGAGTGCGCGCAGGTGCTGCCGTTCGAGCCGAGACCCGTGTTCCGCGTCGGCAAGCGCGCGCGTCTCCTCATCGTCGGCCAGGCGCCGGGGCGGCTCGTGCACGAAACCGGCATCCCGTGGAACGATCCCTCGGGCGAAGTGTTGCGCGCATGGCTTGCGCTGGACCGCGAAGCGTTCTACGACACTTCGCGCATCGCCATCGTGCCGATCGGGCTTTGCTATCCCGGCACGCTGGACGGCGCGGACCTGCCGCCGTGCCGCGAGTGTGCGCCGCTTTGGCAGCCGCGCTTCCGCGCCGCGCTGCCGGATATCCGCCTTACCCTCCTCGTCGGCGCCTACGCGCAGGCGTTCTACTTGGGACCGCGGCGCAAGAAAACGCTCGCCGACACCGTACGGGCGTGGCGCGAGTACCTGCCCGAGTTCTTCCCGCTGCCGCACCCGAGCTGGCGCAACATCGGGTGGCTCGCGCGCAATGCCTGGTTCAAGAAAGACGTGCTTCCCGCCGTGCGCCGGCGTGTACGGACCTTATAATCGCGGCCTTCATGAAGCTCCTCGCCTCGCTCGCCAGCCCCTACACCCGCAAGGTGCGCATCGTCCTCGCCGAGAAGAAGATCGATTACGACATGGAGCTGGTCGACGTCGCCCCGGTCGACAACCCGGTCAACCGGCACAACCCGCTCGGCAAGATCCCGACGCTCGTGCTCGACGACGGAACGGCGCTCTACGACTCGCGGGTAATCGTCGAATTCCTCGACGGCAAGTCGCCCATCAGCCGCCTCATCCCCGACGAGCTGCGCGATCGGGTCGCGGTGCGCCGGCTGGAGGCGCTTGCCGACGGCGTGCTCGATGCGGGGCTCCTCGTGCGCTACGAGTCGCTGCGCGCCGAGAACGAGCGCAGCCAGGCCTGGACCGACAAGCAGCTCGCGCGCATGAAGCGCGGCATGGCGCAGCTGGCCTCCGAGGTCGCGGAGCGGCCGTGGTGCCACGGCGAGCGCTACTCGCTCGCCGACATCGCGCTCGGCTGCTGCCTCGGCTGGCTCGACTTTCGCAAGCCCGGTGGAGTCGACTGGCTCGCCGAGTACCCGGGGCTTGCCAAGCACTACGTAAAGCTGAAGGCCCGGCCGGCGTTTGCCGATACGATCCCGCAAGCCCCGAAGTAAGCCGTTAATCGAGCACCTCGTCCGCTCGAACAATTAGCTCGGGCGGAATTGTTATTCCGAGCTTGGCTGCGGTGGCGCGATTGATCGCGAGCTTGAAAATGGTCGGCTGCTCCACGGGCAGCTCCGCCGGCTTTGCCCCTTTGAGGATCCGATCGACGTAGGTCGCCGCCCGACGGTAGAAGCCCGCCAGATCCTGCCCGTAGCTCATTAGCCCGCCGACTTCCACGAATTGTGGGTCGCCGAAAATCGCGGGTAGGCGGTGCTTGAGTGAGAGCGCCACAATGTGCTCGCGGTTCGCAACGAACTGCGCATCGAGCGCAAGGATGAAAGCCTGCGCACCGTGGCTCGTCAACGCTTCAGTCGCCCGCGTCATTTCCTCGGGTGACGCCGCACTCACCGCGATGACTTTGAGCTTGGCCTCGCGCGCGGCCGCTTCGATCTGTTTGAGGATTCCCGGATGGCTCGATGTACGCGGATTCGTCATGACACCGATCCGGGATATGTTCGGGACCACCGCCTTAATAAGCTGCACGTGCTTGGGACTCAAGTCGGTAATGCTGAGCGAAAGCCCCGTGGCGTTCCCGCCGGGACGCGCGAGGCTGGACACGAACCCGCTCCCGACCGGGTCCGCTGCGGCTGGGAATACTATGGGCACCGTGCTCGTCGCTCGTTTCGCCGCTTGCGTCGGCTGGGTGCTTCCGGTGACGATGGCTTCGACATTCAACCGAACCAGTTCCTCCGCCATCGGGCCGAGCAGCTCGGGCTTACCTTCCGCGAAACGCCATTCAATTACCAGATTCTTGCCCTCGACGTAGCCCGCATCGCGCATTCCTTGAGCGAAGGCAATGTCCAGCCCCTTCATGCTCGTCGGCGACGAGCGCCAAAGGACGGATAAGTAGCCGATGCGGCGCACCCGCTGCCCCAGCGCCGGTCTTAGTACCGTACTTAGGATGCCTGCGAGGATGAGCTGTCGCCGCGTTGCCATCAGGCGCTGATCACTCCACCTCCAATGCAGACTTCGCCATCGTAGAGTACCACCGACTGCCCAGGCGTCACGGCCCATTGCGGGCTCGGGAAATCGACGCGAATCTCGCTGTCGAGCGCTTGTGAAAGCGTGCACGGCGCATCGGCTTGGCGGTAGCGCGTTTTCGCGGTATGCGCGGACGGCGCAGCGGGCGGCTTCCCCGCCACCCAGGCCGCGTCCGAAGCGCTGAGCGTTTTCTTCATCAGCAGCGGATGGTCGTGGCCCTGCACGACGACCAGGGTATTTGTCTTCGGATCTTTCGCCGCGACATACCAGGGCTCGCCTTTGCCTCCGATGCCGATGCCCTTGCGCTGGCCGATGGTGTAGAACGCGAGCCCGATGTGCTCGCCAACGCTATTGCCACATTCATCCACCATCCGCCCCGGCTCGCGCGGCAGGTAGCGCTTCAGGAACTCCCGAAAAGGGCGCTCGCCGATGAAGCAGATCCCGGTCGAGTCCTTCTTTGCGTGCACTGCGATTCCCGCCTCGCGCGCAATGCGCCGGACCTCGGTCTTTTTCAGCTCGCCCACCGGGAACATGACGCGCGCAAGCTGCTCCTGCGTCAGGCGGTGCAGGAAATAGCTTTGGTC
>DASTPE010000068.1:0-80848 GCA_035762345.1 Burkholderiales bacterium | reverse complement strand
TATAGCGGAACTAGAGCGAAACGGTACGAAATGGAAGCTCTTGGAACGCCCGTCTAGAGATTCGTAATCAGTAGGTCGCCCGTTCGAGTCGGGCCACCAGCACCAAAAAATTCCTCTCCTCACTTCTGACGTTTGTTGACGCGCGCGAATAGCGCGTGAACTGCGTCACCGCTGGCCGCGGAACGACCGACAGGCGGCGCGTTCGCACGGACAGACGGCCGCTGCGCTATGAACCGTGCGGACTTCTTCATCGACGGCCCGGAGGGTGCGGCGGCTTAATGATCGGCACGCAGGGGAGTCGCCGGCGAACCACCGGCGGCTGGTGACGAGTTAGTTGATGAAGAGAGGAGTGCCCAAATGAGCAAGCAGCAGACCTTTCGGCGCACGCTGGTCTCCATGGCGTTGGCAACCATGGGAGTAAGCGGGATCGCGCTGGCCGAGCAGGAAGTTGAGCCCAACGACAACTTCAGTCAGCCGCAGAAGCTCGAAGTCGGCCCCGGGGGAGCGGTCACTGTCTTGGGCACAATCCAGAACGCAAGCCCGCTGTCGCCCGACTTCGACTACTATTCGTTCGAAGGTCGCAAAGACGACGTCATCACTGTTGACATCGACGCCACAACCGGCGGTCTGGATACCGTCCTCCATCTCTTCGATCCGGATGGCGTCATGAGACTGATGAGCACGTATACAGATCCCGCGGATCTGGGATCCACTGCGGTGCCGGGATACACCGAGACGCTGGACGCGAGCCTTCAGTTCAGTCTGGACAAGACGGGGGTCTGGAAGGTCTTGGTTACCGCAGAGCCAGCCTTCATGACGTCCGATGGCACCTTCATCATGCGGGCTTTTACCAACGGCTCGTATACGCTCATCGTCTCAGGGTTGACGCCAACGACGACGACTGAGCAAGTCCACATCGAAATCAAGCCGGGGAGCAAACAGCGCGGCCCCGTAAACCCGAAGGCGAAGGGCGAGATCCCCGTGGCGCTGCTGTCGAACGCCGACACTGGCTTCGACCCGTTCCAGGTGGATGAGTCGAGCCTCAGGTTCGGGCGCACGGGAAGCGAGGCGAGCTTCGTACGGTGCCTGAAGTATGGAAAGGATCTCAACGGCGATGGTCGGCTCGACCGCGTGTGCCACTTCGACAACGAGAAGAGCGGGTTTACCTGGCAGGACACGGTTGGCACCGTGACCGGCACCAAAGGCGGCAAGCCGTTCGAGGGCCGCGGCGACCTGAAGGTCGTTCCTGCAGACAAGAACAACTAATAAGGCAAAGGTGATTCCCGTATGATCTATGCCCGTACGCTCCTTGCCGCAGGCCTCGCCTGCGCCGTATTCACCGCATCCGCTCAGATCTATCGCTGGACCGACGAGCAAGGCAAGCTGCATATCGGCGATGCGCCACCGACGTCAGGCGCGAAGAACGTGGAGATGCAGCAGCTGGCCGTCGTGCCGCAAGTCGGGTCGGGCGAGCCCTATGCGCTGCAGCTCGCACGCAAGAATGCGCCAGTGAAGCTGTATTCGGCGCCCGGTTGCGAGCCCTGCAGCACTGCACGCGAACTCCTTAACTTCCGCGGTATCCCGTTTGAGGAAGTGAGCGTCGTCGACGACAAGGCATTCGAAGATCTGAAGACAACTGCGGGGGGCGGCGCGGTGCCGTCTCTCGTGGTCGGCAGCAATGTGCAGCAGGGGTTCGAGGAACGGATCTACCACCGAATGCTGGACACCGCCGGATATCCGAAGACCGGCGTGCTCCCAGCGCGGGCGCAGGAAGAGCCGAAAGCGCCCGTCACGGAGTCAGCCGTAGCAGAGGCAGAACCAGCGTCGCTTGGCCCCTACGCGCCCGGCGCCCCGCGCCAGCGCCTGCGGAAAAAATAGGGCACGGGATCTCCCGTGCCCTAAGGAATACGCTCTCCCTCTCATCCTCGGCAATTCATGGCCGCCACAATTCTCGTCGTCGACGACGACAATAGCATCCGCGAACTGTTGCGAATGCACTTAACAGCGGCCGGTTACGAGGTGCACCTCGCTCCCGACGCAATTGCTGCCGGCTATCTGGTGCTGCGCAGCCCGCCCGACCTCATCATCTGCGATGTCAACATGCCCCATATGGACGGCTTCGAATTCGTCGCCGCGTTGAAAGGCGACAGTACTCTGCCGCGCATTCCGGTGATATTTCTCACTTCCGATGAAAAAGGCGACGAGCGCGGCAAGGAGCTCGGCGCGCTGGACTATCTCACCAAGCCGGTGCGCGCCGACCGGCTTCTGCGGGTGGTGGCGAAGCACGTGCCCGGGGGCGCGTTGCCGATCGGCTAAGGGCACTCTTTCAGTTCACTGCCCTCGATTTGCCGCGCGAGCACCTTGAGGCGCGCCTGCAGCGACGCGTCGACGCTGTTCACCTGCAGCCAGACTTTCGGCACTGCGTTGTCACGCGCGCCGACGCGGGCGTCCTGCACGCCCTGGTTGTGCAACGCTGCGAGGCGCGCCTGAGCCGCTTCCTCGCTGCGGTATATCCCGAGCGACACAGCCCAGCGGTGTTCGCCTTCCTCCTGCACGACGAAGTAATCCCGGACGCCGAGCTCCTTGATCTCGGCCGCCTTCTTCAGCGCACTTTGCCGGCTGCCCTGCGGCGGGATGAAGACCCACCAGGAGGCGGGCTCGTAAGTGCGCCGCTGGGTCAAGCGCGCGCCGAGCGCCAGCGGCTCGAGCGCCAGCTCGGCGCGTGCGACATCGGCGAGCGTGAAGCTGCCCCATTCGACGCACCTGGCCGTAGCGGTCAGAGAGGCTCCGAGCTTCTCGCTCTTCGCGGCCGTGGGCGGGGGGAGGTCGGCGGGGCCAAGCACCTTCAGCTTTTCCGGCTCGATCTGACGCTTCAGGGGCGCGGGGTCGGCCGCGTCCGCCGGCGGGCCATAGCGCCACCAGGCGAAAAACGCCAGGTTGGCGAGCGCGAATCCGAGGAAAAGCATCCTCACTTGATCACCGCTCGTTCGCTCACGGCGACGTGCGCCAGCCCGTCGAGCACCAGGTTCTCGACATAGCGCCGCGGCATGGACAACTGGTCGACGAGCCCGCGGCCGGCGCCGCCGGCGACTATGCACAGCGGGTTCAGCTCGATGTCGCGCAGCACGCGGTACATCCGCTCCACCGCGCCGGCTTGAGCGTGGCGGCAGCCGCTTTCGATCGCGTCGCTCGTCTTGCGCGGAGTATCGCTGTATTCGCCGTTGTCGAGGGGCAGCCTTCCGGTGTGCTCGTGGAGCACGAAGCGCATCAGCTCGACCCCAGGCAGGATCGAGCCGCCGAGGAACCGGCCGTCGCCGGACAGCATGTCCACTGTGGTGGCGGTGCCGGCGTTCACGATCAGCGCCGGCCCCGAGGGATGCAACGCGCGCGCCGCTATGAGAGCGGCCCAGCGGTCAGGACCGAGCTGCTCGGGACGCTCGTACAGGTTGCGCACGCCGCCGCGCTCGGCCTCGGCGCGCAACCACAGCGGCTCGACCTCGAAGATGCTGGTCCAGTTCACGAGCAGGTGATGCGCGCCCTCGCCGGCGACATTGGAGATGATGATGCGCTCCGGGTCCGCATGCGTCACAGAGAACGGGTTGACATGGTCGCTCGACGCCGCGAATTCGATGAGCGACACAGTGGCGATGCTCGTCCACTCCCTGCCGTCGTGCCAACCCCACTTGACGCGTGAATTTCCCGCGTCGATCGCGAGGATCATGCAGGCCTCGCCGAGACCACGCGGCCGCTCGTTACAGCTTGTATGCCGCGCTTGGTGCGAATTCGTAAAGATCCGCCTTCTCCAAGGCCGGCGGCAATGCCGCTCAGCGTACGGCCATCGGCCAGGCGCACGCGCAGGCGCTGGCCTGGGTACGCGTCCATCGCTTCCCACTCGGCGCGCAGCGCATCGAGTCCGTGCACGTCGAAGCGCTCGAGCGTGTCGAGCAACGCCACGCCGACAGCTTGGATCACGCGATTGCGCGACACGGCTGCCAGCTCTTCAAGGAAAGCCAGCCTGCGCCGGAGCTTTGCCTCGAGCCCGCGTGTGCGGCGGTGGTTGAGGCCGATTCCGATCACCACATGATTCGCCCCGCGCGTCTCGACCAGAATGCCGCCGAGCTTCGCGCCCTCGACCACAAGGTCATTCGGCCACTTTAGCCGGACCGCACCGACGCCGAGGGCGTGCAGCGCGCGCACCACAGCGACGCCTGCAACAAGCGAGACCGCGGCGAGCTCGCGCGCCGGTCGGCGCACGCGCCTGCCGAGCGAGAACGTAATGCCGGCCCCGGGCGTGCTGTGCCAGCGCCGCCCCCGCCGCCCGCGTCCGGCGGTCTGCTCCTCGGCTGCCAACAGCACTGGCCTGTCCCCGATCGGTTCCTTTAGCAGCAGATCGTTGGTCGAGGTACAGCGCTCGACGACCCGCGCCTCTGCGCCCGGCAGGGCGATGGCGGCGACGTCAAGCTTATCCATGCCGCTAGTTTAGCCGCCAAAGGCGAACTCCCGCCCCGGGGCTGCGGCAAAGAGCGCCCGCGTGTATTCATGGCGTGGCTCAAGGAACACCTCGCGCGCCGGCCCGTATTCCACCACGCGTCCGTGCTGCATGACCGCGACCTGATCGCACACCTGCGCGGCCACGCGCAGGTCATGCGTGATGAAAAGCATCGCCAGCTCGAGGCGCGAGCGAATCTCCGCGAGCAGAGCGAGCACCTGTGCCTGCACGGAAACATCGAGCGCCGACACCGGCTCGTCGGCCACCAGGAGGTCCGGCTCGAGCGCCAGGGCGCGCGCAATGCAGATGCGCTGGCGTTGCCCGCCGCTGAACTGGTGCGGATAGCGTTCGAGCGTCGCCGGGTCCATGCGCACCAGCTCCAGCAGGCGTCGCGCGCGCTCGAGCGCCTGCGCGCGCGGCACGCCGTAGTTGAGCGGTCCCTCGATGATCGCCTCGCCGACGCTGCGGCGCGGGTTAAGCGAGCGGTAGGGATCCTGGAACACGATTTGCACCTTGGAGCGAAGCGGCCTGAGCGCGCGCGCGCCGAGGGATGCAATGTTCCGGCCGCCGAGCCGGATCTCGCCCGCCGAGGGCTCCACCAGCCGAAGCACGCAGCGCGCCACCGTGGACTTACCCGAGCCCGACTCGCCGACGATGCCGAGCGTCTGTCCCTTGCGCAGCTCGAGGCTCACTGCGCTTGCCGCCTGGACCTCGCGTCGCCGGCCGAGCCAGCCGCGGTCTACGTACGTCTTCGAAAGATTCCTCGTTTGCAGCACGACGGGGGCGGAGTTGTCCGCCGGCCGCTCGTGCGGCTCCAGCGTTGGAACGGAGCGGATCAGCATTTTCGTGTACTCGTGGCGCGGCCGCTGCAGCACCTCGAGCTTGGGCCCGACCTCCACCAGCCTGCCTTCGCGCAGCACGGCAACGCGGTGCGCGATCTCCGCCACCACGCCGAAGTCGTGCGTGATGAACAGCACGCCCATCCCGTGCTTTTGCTGCAATTCGGACAGCAGCTTCAGAATCTGCGCCTGAGTTGTGACGTCGAGCGCCGTGGTCGGCTCGTCGGCGATGAGCAGCGCCGGCTCGAGCGCGAGCGCCATCGCGATCATGATGCGCTGGCGCTGTCCGCCCGAAAGCTGGTGCGGGTACGAAGCGAGGATGCGCTCCGGGTCGGGCAGCGCAACCTCGCGGAGCAAGCTGACTGTTTTTTGAAGGCGGATGGCGGCCGAATGGTTCGTATGATGGCTCAGCACTTCATCGATTTGCCGCCCGCAGCGCATGACCGGGTTGAGTGCGCTCATCGGCTCCTGGAAAATCATCGACATGCGCGCGCCGCGAAGTTCGCGCAGGCGTCTGGCCGGTGCGGCGAGCAGGTCTTCGCCCTCGAGCGAGATGCTCCCCCGGGTGATGGGAAGCGTCTTAGGCAGCAGTCCCATGATCGCCTGTGCGATCACGCTCTTGCCGGAGCCCGACTCACCGACGAGGCACAGGATCTCGCGCTTCTGCACATCGAACGAGACATCGCTGACTGCCTCCGGACGATCCCCTCCCCGGGGCAGCTTGACCGTCAGGTTCCCGACTTCCAGGGTGCTCACACTCTTTTCGCCATCTTTGGATCCAGCGTATCCCTGAGGCCGTCGCCGAGTATGTTGACCGCGAGCACTGTCAGCGCGAGGAAGATGCCAGGGAAGAACACATTGTGCGGGTAGGCGACGAACTGCACGCGTCCTTCCGCCATGATGTTTCCCCAGGTCGGGATGTCGGGCGGAAGGCCCACGCCGAGGAAGGAGAGGATCGCCTCCAGCAGGATGGAAAACGCGCAGACGTACGTCCCCTGCACGAGAAGCGGCGCGAGCGTGTTCGGAAGGATATGACCGAACATGATCTTGCGCGTCGGGGTGCCGAGGGCGATCGCCGCCTCGACGTACGGCTCCTCCCGGATCATTAGCACGAGCGAGCGTACCAGGCGCGTGACGCGCGGGATTTCCGGGATGGCGATCGCGATGATCACCGTGGGCAGGCTCGCGCGCCAGAGCGCTACCACGGCGATCGCGATCAGGATCCCCGGGATCGCCATGATGCCGTCCATAACGCGCATCAGCGGACCGTCGAGCCAGCGGAAGTATCCCGCGGCGAGGCCGCACAGCACGCCGAAAGCCACCGCGAGCAGCGCCGAGGCGATGCCGACGACTAGCGACACACGCGTGCCGTAGAGCACGCGGCTGTAGACATCCCGGCCGAAGGAGTCGGAACCCATGAGGAAAGTGTGCCGCTTGACGTCCCCTTCGAGCGTCATGATCTCGCCCGCAGCGCCGGGCTTGAGGTCGCGGCTCGCCGCGTCGAACAAGGTCGGGTCGACCGCACCCAGCCACGGAGCGAGGACTGCAATGCCGATCAATAGGATCAATACGGATCCGCCGATCCGCACCGACCAGTTTTTGAGCAGCATCAGTAACGAATCCTCGGATCGAGAAACACGTAGGAAAGATCGATGAGCAGGTTCACCAATACATAGATGAAGGAGAAAAAGAGGATCACTCCCTGAATGGTGGGGAAATCACGCGCCAGCACTGCGTCCACGGTGAGGCGGCCAAGGCCGGGGATGGCGTAGACCGACTCGGTTACCACCACGCCGCCGATCAGGATCGCGATGCCGATGCCGATCACGGTCGCAATGGGCACCGCGGCGTTGGCGAGCGCGTGACGTAGCAGCACACGCAGCTCCGGCAGACCCTTGGCGCGCGCGGTGCGGATGTAGTCCTCGCCGAGTGCTTCCAGCACTGACGCGCGCGTAACGCGCGCAATCAGCGCGATGTAGATCACCGAAAGCGTGATCGCCGGAAGTATCAGGTGCCGCAAGAAGAGGAGGAATCCGTCGGACATCCGTACATAGCCCTGTACCGGCAGCCATCCGAGCTTGAGTGACACGAGCCAGATCAGCAGGTAGGCGAGCACGAACACCGGGATCGAGAAACCGAGCACCGAGAAGCCCATCAGCGCGCGGTCGAACCAGCCGCCGAAGCGCCATGCGGCGATCGCTCCCATGGGTACCGCAATGATGACGGCAAGAACAATCGTCAACGTGGCGAGCGCGAAGGTCGGCTCGAGCCGTTGGCCGATCAGGGTTGCGACCTTGATACGGAAGTAGAACGACTCGCCGAGATCGCCGGAGAGCACCCTGCCGAGCCAGATCCCGAACTGAACCACGATCGGCTTGTCCAGGCCGAGGCCCGCGCGGATGCGCTCGATCTGTTCCGCGGTCGCGGCGTCGCCCGCCATGATCGCCGCGGGGTCGCCCGGCGTCAGGCGCAGGAGCAGGAAGACCAAGACTGCGACGACCAGCAGGACCGGAACGGTCGCCGCCAGCCGCTGCGCGATGAACTTAGCCAGTTAGATCAGTTCTTCTTGACGTTCCAGTAGATGTCGCCCGGCCCGATGACCCAACCGCTTACGTTCTTCCGCACCGCGAGAGGGTTGACGTACTCGCCGAGCGGGGCGTGCGTGCCGATCTCGAACGCGCGCGCCTGGATTGCTTCTGCGAGCGCCTTCTTCCTGCCTTCGTCCGTGGCGCGCGCGAAGTCATCACGTAGCTTCTCGAGCTGCTCGTCACTCGGCCAGCCGAACCACGACTTCTCGCCCGCGGCGCCGATCGCGGCGTTGGCGAGCGGGTTCCAGATGTCGGGCGCGACCCACGCCGTGCAGAAGATGTTCCAGCCGCCCTGCGCCGGCGGCTCCTTCTTCGCGCGCCGGCTCACGACGGTGTTCCAGTCCATCGCCTGCAGGTCGACCTTGAACCCGGCTTGGCGAAGCAGCTGGGCCGCGACGTCGGGCAGCTTCTGGATGGCCGCGAGGTCGGTCGGCTTGATGATCACGACCGGCGTGCCGTCGTAGCCGGACGCCTTCACTAGCTCCTGGGCCTTCTTCATGTTGGACTTCGACTGGATCTCGCTGCCCTTGGCGCTGCCGTAGGGCGTGCCGCAGGTGAACATCGAGGCGCAAGGCCGGTAGAGATCCTTGTCGCCGACCTGCGCCCGCAGGAAGGGCTCCTGCGGCAGGGCGGCAAGCGCTGCCTGCCTCACTTTGACATTATTGAACGGCGGATGGAGGTGATTGAAACGGCACATGTACTGGAAGCCGAGCGGATCTTTGGTGACGAGCTCCACTCCAGGCGCTTTGCGCAGCTGCTCGTAGCTCTCGAACGCCGGGCGCTCGAGCACGTCGACCTCGCCGTTCGCAAGCGCGTTGACCTGCGACTGCGCGTCGCGCAGCGCGAGGTTCCATTCCACTCGCTCGACGTACACGTGCTTGCCGCCGGCGGTGCCCGACGCCGGTTCCTTCCGTGGGACATATTTGCTGTTCTTCAAATAAACCGCTTTATCTCCAGGCTTGAATTCATCGGTCTTGAAGATGTAGGGCCCGCTGCCGATCGCCTCGGTGATCTGCTTGTCGGCGGGGGTCTCGGCAACGCGCTTGGGCATGATGAAGGGCACGTTGGAGGAGGGCTTGCCGAGCGCCTCCAGCACGAAGCCGCAGGGCTCGCGCAGGAACATGCGGAACGTGTCGGGCTTGGGCGAATCCATGCGCTCGACGAACGTCATGAGCTTCTGGCCCATCGCGTCCCGCTTGCCCCAGCGCGAGAGCGATGCGATCACGTCCTCTGCGGTGACCGGCCGTCCGTCGTGGAACTCGAGCCCCGGCCGCAGCGTGAAGCTCCATTCCTTCTGGTCTTTGCTCACGGTCCACTTGTCCACCATCTGGGGTTGGATGCGGCTCTTCTCGTCGGTGCCGAAGAGCGTGTCGTAGACCATGTAGCCGTGGTTACGCGCCATGTACTGCGTGGTCCAGATCGGATCGAGGATGTTCAGGTTCGAGTGCGGCACGACGCGCAGAACCCTGTCCTGCGCGTACAGCGACGAGGCTGAAACGGAACAGAAAACGAGCGAACCGAGGACGGCGACGATGCGATAACGCATGCGAGAATCTCCTCCTCCAGGGAAAAACGAGGTTAGCAGGTTCATGGCGCGCATCGCAATCGGCGGCTTCCAGCACGAGACCAACACATTCGCGCCTTCCAAAGCCGATTACGCTGCGTTTGCGGCGGGCGGCGGCTGGCCCGGCGTGCAGTACGGCGAGCCCATCTTCGGGGCGGTCGAGGGGGCGAACATTCCCGCCGCCGGTGCAATTCAGGCGCTGCGCGCACTCGGCCACGGCATGGTTGGCACCGCGTGGGGCGCGGCGAGCCCGTCTGCGTACGTGACCTCGAAAGCCTTTGAGAGGATTACGACGGAGCTTGTGTCGAGATTGAAGCAAGCCCTTCCAGTCGACGGGGTTTATCTCGACCTGCACGGCGCCATGGTGGTCGAGACCTACGACGATGGCGAGGGGGAGATCCTGCGCCGTGTGCGCGAGGCAGTCGGCCCGCGAGTCCCGGTTGTCGCGAGCCTCGATCTGCACGCGAACGTGACGCGCGCGATGTTCGAGCGCGCCGACGCGCTCGTCGCGTACCGCACCTATCCGCATGTCGATATGGCCGAAACCGGGGCGCGCGCCGCGCGCCTCCTCGATTGGATGCTGCGCGCCGGCGAGCGACCGAAGGGCCGTTTCCACCAGCTCGACTACCTGACCGGAATCCCGTCGCAGTGCTCGTTCATCGAGCCGTGCAAAGGCATCTACGCGGAGCTGGCCCACCTCGAGGAGAAAACCGGGACGGTGCTTTCTTTTACGCCCGGCTTCCCGATGGCCGATTTCGCCGACTGCGGCATGGCGGTATTCGGCTACGGCGCGGAAGACGCGGTGCAACGGCTGAGTGGCACGGTGGCTGACGCGGAAAAGGATTTTGCGCTGGACCTGCACGACGCGTACGACGCGGTGCGGCGAGCGAGAAACCGCGGCGAGCCCGGCGCTCCGGTCGTGCTTGCCGATACGCAGGACAATCCGGGCGCGGGCGGCAATGGCGACACCACGGGTCTATTGAAAGCTTTGATTGAGCAGAATGCGCAGGATGCGGTACTTGGCATGCTTATCGATCCGGGCTCGGCGCGGCGGGCGCATGAAGCCGGGCAGGGCAATACCGCGGCGCTCGCGCTGGGCGGGCTGTCGGGGATCCCGGGAGACGCGCCGCTCCCTGGCGAATTTGTGGTGGAGCGCCTCGGCGACGGGCGCTTTACCTGTACCGGCCCGATGTTCAGGGGCTTTCGCATGACGCTCGGGCCGATGGCGCTCGTTCGCAGCCGTGCGGCCCCGGGCGTGCGCGTGGTGCTCGCCTCTCGCAAGTGCCAGGCCGCGGACCAAGAGATGTTCCGCACGGTCGGGATCGAGCCGCGACGTTCGCGCATCATTGCGCTCAAGAGCTCGGTGCACTTCCGCGCCGATTTCGAGCCGATCGCGAAAGAGGTGCTGGTGGTCAAGTCCCCGGGACCCGCGCTCGCGGACCCGGCCGAGTTCAGGTGGACCAAGTTGCGCCAGGGCGTGCGCCTGCGTCCGCTCGGGCCGGTGCGCGCATGAGCCTTACTACTGCGGCCAGGGGCGTTGCTCTGGCCTGAGCGTTTCGAGCAGGCGGCAAAGGCTCAGCACCCCGAGGTCGTCGAAGCGCCGGCCGATCACTTGCACTCCTATGGGAAGACCTTCGTCGCTGTAGCTCCAGTTGACCGAGGCCGCGGGCTGCTCCGACATGTTATAGGGCACGGTAAAGGCGATGTGCGGCAGCGCGTTGCGCGGATCATTGCCCGGCGCGGGGGACTCGGCCTCGTAGGGAAGAATCGGCGAAGTCGGCGAAACGATGAAGTCGCATGGCTGGCTCGCCGTCACGGCGGCCTCGCGCATCGCCATGACGAGCGTGTGAGCCTGCATTACGTCGCGCCCCGAGAACTGCGCTGCGCGCCAGCTGCACCATTCGGCGACGAACGGCAGTACATCCGCTCGCCTGGCCGGTGCAAGCTGCATGAGATCGTTGTACGAGCGCGCCTCGAAGAAGCGGCACATGGCGTCGAGCATCGCCTCGGTGAGGAAAGAGCGTAGCGGCTGCACTGCGCAGCCGGCCCCGGCGAGCGCAGCGGCGGCAGCTTCACACGCGGCGCGCACTTGCGAATGCACCGACAGGCCGACTCCCATGTCGGCCAGCAACCCTATGCGCAGCCGTTTCGGGTCGAGCTGATCAAGGCCGGTGAAATCAATCTTCTCGGCCGGGAGGCTCATGAAGTCGCACGCGTCCGGGCGCGAAATCACATTCATGAGCAGCGCGGCGTCCTGCACGGTGCGGGTCATCGGGCCGGCGACGCGCCCCATGTAAGGCGGATTCACCGGCACCCGGCCGAGCGAAGGCTTGAGCGCGAAGATGCCGCAATGCGTAGCCGGCAGGCGCACCGACCCGCCGATGTCGGTGCCTATATGCAGCGGCGCATAGCCGGCCGCCGCCGCCGCACCGGCGCCCGAGCTCGAGCCCGACGTATTGCGCTCCAGGCGCCAGGGGTTGCGCGTCACGCCGTGCAGGCTGGAAACCCCGGACGAGAGCATGCCGAAGTCCGGCATGGTGGTCTTGCCCAGGATTACGCAGCCGGCCTCGCGCACCCGCGCCGAGGCCGGCGCATCGGCGCCCTGCGGCGGCGCCTCGGCATTAGCGCGCGTGCCGATCGGCGCTGGGTCGCCTTGCGTGTAGATGTTCTCCTTGATGGTGACCGGCACGCCGTCGATCGGCGAGAGCGGCCGGCGGCTGCGCCAGCGGGCCTCCGAGGCGCGCGCCTGCTCGAGCGCCGCATTGTGATGCACGCGGTACATGGCGTTGATGCGCGGCTCCCAGCTTTCGATGCGCTCGAGGCTCGCGCGCGCGACCTCGAGCGGCGAGAGCTCGCCGAGCGAATACGCCTGCGCGAGCTGCGCCGCGCTGCGCTCGTGGATGGCGATCATTGCCCAACCGACTATATACTCGCCACCGCATGCTGCGCATCGCAGTGTTGATAACGGCGCTGCTCACGGTCCCATGCCGCGCCGCGGAAATCCGTGTTTGGCACTCGATGGACGGCGCACGCGGCGCCGAGTTCGAACGCATCGTCGCGCGCTTTAATGCGTCTCAGACGCAGCATCGCGTCGTGCCGACGTACAAGGGTTCCCACGACGAGGCTGCGGTCGAGGCCGTGACGGCGCGCGGCACCAGGACCTTCGCCGCCCGTGCTCCGCACATCGTGCAGGCCTCCGAGCTTGGCGGTGCATTCCTCCTCGAGCAGAAGGACGTGGCGCGGCCGCTATGGCAGGTGATGGGCAAGGCCGGCGCCAGGGTGCGCCCAGAGCCGACGCTCGCCGCACCGGAAGAGCTTATCGACGCAGAGGGCCGGCTGATCGCGTTGCCCGTCGGGCGCGCGACGCCAGTTCTCTATTACAACCGCGACGCTTTCCGCTTCGCCAAGCTCGACCCAGCAAAGCCGCCCGCGACGTGGTACGACATGGTGCCGACACTCGCCGCGCTGGTCGGCTCAGGAAGCGAATGTGCCCTAACCCTGGCCGCGCCGGCCTCGACGCTGCTTGAGAACATGGCGGCCTGGCACAACCAGCCATTTGCCACCGACCGCCTGATGTTCAACAACCGGCTCGCCGTGCGCTGGGTGTCGACGCTCGCCACGTGGCAGAAATCGGGGTACTTCACCTACTATGGCAAGCGCGGCGAGGCCGAGGCACGCTTTCTTGCCGGCGAGTGCGTGCTCCTCGCCGCATCGTCGGCTGACTATTACGAGTTGCGCAGCCGCACGGCGTTCGATGTCGGCATCGCGCAATTTCCCTACTACGACGACTTCGACGACGCGCCGTTGCATACGCTGCCGAGCGGCGCGGCGCTCTGGGTAATGGCCGGCCGGCCGCACGCCGACTATTCCGGCGTGGCCGGCTTTCTCGCCTTCTTCGCGCGCCCGGAGGTCCAGGCGGAATGGCATCAGAAGACGGGCCTCGTTCCGTTCACGGCCGGCGCATACGATCTCACGCGCAAGGCCGGGTTCTATGCCGCCGATCCGGGGCGGGAGATCCCGGTGCGCCAGCTCATGGTCCGTGGCACGCCGAACTGGAAGAGCCTGCGCCTAGCGCAGTTTCCCAAGCTGCGCACGATCATCGACGAGGAGCTCGAGTCCACCTGGCACGGCCGTAAGTCACCGCTCGATGCCCTTAACCACGCGGTCGAGCGCGGCAATGCGTTCCTGGACCAGCAGGCTTCGAGGTAGTTCTAGCGGGAAAGCATCATTTCCACCGCCTCGACGAGCTTGGGATCGCTCGGGGCGACCCGCGTGTCGAAGCTCAGCACCTGCTGGCCGCTGCGGTCGATCAGGTACTTGTGGAAGTTCCAGCGCGGCGCGGCGCCGGTCGTGCGCATGAGATCCGCGTAGAGCGGATTTTTCCTGAGCTCGGTCTTGGCAAACATCGGAAAGTCGATCGCGTACTGGTTGACGCAGAACGCGGCGATTTCCTTGTTCGAGCCGGGCTCCTGGTCGCCGAAATCGTTCGACGGGAAGCCGAGCACCACCAGTCCGCGGTCGCGGTACTTGCGGTAGAGCGCCTCGAGCCCTTCGTACTGCGGCGTGTAGCCGCACTGGCTTGCCGTGTTGACGACCAGCACGACTTTGCCGGCGTACTCGCAAAGGGATTGCGGCTTCTCCAGGATCGTGTCCATGGTTCGATCCAGAAGCCTGGGACACGCTCCAGCGCTCGCGCCGCTCATTGTCAAGAGAACACTAATAAGGAAGAGGCGCATTCGGTTTCAACGGCTGCAGCGCCGCGCGGAAATCGCGCTTGATGCGCTCGAGCGCGGCGGGATTATCCGCTTCGAAGCGCATCACGATGGTCGGCGTGGTGTTGGAGGCGCGGGCCAGCCCGAAGCCGTCAGCATATTCCACGCGCACGCCGTCGATGGTGACGACCCGCTCGGCCCCGGGGAAGGGCTTCGCAGCCTGGAGCTTGGCCACGAGGGCGTGCGGCTCGCCTTCCTCCAGCGCCCAGTGCAGCTCGGGCGTCGAGGGCGCGTTGGGCAGGCTCTTCAACACCTGGTTGGGATCAGATTCTCTCGCAAGAATTTCAAGTAACCTTGCGCCGCCATAGAGCGCGTCATCGAAGCCGTACCAGCGCTCTTTGAAGAACGTGTGGCCTGACATTTCGCCCGCGAGCAAGGCGCCGCTCTCCTTCAGCTTCGCCTTGATGAGCGAGTGCCCGGTCTTCCAGATCGTCGGCCTGCCGCCGTGGCGCTCGATGTAGCGCGGCAGCAGGCGCGTGCTCTTCACGTCGTAGATGATCTCGGCGCCCGGATTGCGGCTTAGCACGTCCTTCGCGAGCAGCATGAGCTGCCGGTCGGCGTAGATGATCTCGCCATCCTTGGTTACCACACCGAGCCGGTCGCCGTCGCCGTCGAACGCCAGACCCAGCTCGGCTGTTCCTGTTTTCAGAGTGTGGATCAGATCCACAAGGTTCTTTGGCTGCGCCGGGTCGGGGTGATGATTCGGAAAGCGGCCATCCACTTCACAGAAGAGCTCGGTGACCTCGCATCCCAGCCGCCGGTACAGCTTCGGCGCAAGCATGCCGGCGACGCCGTTGCCGCAATCGATGGCGACGTGGAACCGGCGCGCGAGCTTCACGTCCCCGGCGATACGCTCGACATACGCCTCCACGACGTCGGCCCGACTGCGCTTGCCTTTGCCTGCGGCGAAATTCTGCTTTTCGATCAGCTGTCTTACCCGCTGGATTTCCTCGCCGTAGAGCGCATCGCCGCCGATGACGATCTTCAGGCCGTTGTACTCGGGCGGGTTGTGGCTGCCGCTAACTGCGACGCAGCTGCCGCAACCCAGATGATGGGCCGCGAAGTAGGCGAGCGGCGTCGGACCCATGCCGATGTCGATCGCGTCGGCGCCGGCAGCGGTCAGACCGTCCATCAGCGCATTGGACAACTCGGGACCCGAAAGCCGGCCATCCCGGCACACCGCGAAGACGGCTGCACCGCGCTCGCGCGCAAGCGTGCCGAGCGCGCACCCGATCTCGCGCACCAGCGCGACGGTAAGCGTGCGCCCCACAATGCCGCGGATGTCGTACGCGCGGAAAATTTCTGCGGGCGGGGTCACTGTTCGACGAACTCGAGAAGGCGCTCCGCAAGCCAGCGGTGATGGCCCGGGAACGGGCCGGACACGAATCCGGCGTGGCCTCCGGTGCGCGGAAATTCTAGCACCACGCAGGGCGCGGCCTTGCGCGCGGCGGCGAGGAGCGCACGCTCCGGAAGGAAGGGGTCGTTGCGAGCGTTGAGCAGAAGCGTCGGCACGCGGATATGCTCGAGCCACGGCCCGCTTGCCGCTTTGCTCCAGTAGTGGTCGGCGTCGCGGAACCCGTGCAGCGGCGCGGTCACGGCGTCGTCGAAGTCGCGGAATCGGCGCGCAGCGCGTACCCGCGCGGCGTCGTAAAGGCCCGGAAAGCGCTCGAGCTTGGCAAGCGACTTGGGCTTCAGCGTGGCGAGGAAATAGCGCGTATAGATGAGGCGACTTAGGCCGTGGTCGAGCGCCGCACCCGCCGCGGGCAGATCGATCGGCGCGGACACGGCCGCGGCGCGGCGCACGCGCGTCTTCGCGGCCTCGCCGCGCTCGCCCAGCCATTTGAGGAGCGCGTTGCCTCCGAGCGAGACGCCGATCGCCGTGTCGGGCTGGATTCTGGTGATCAGCCAATCGACTTCCTCGCTGTCGCCGGAATGGTAGGCGCGCGCCTTGAGGTTCGGCTCTCCGGAGCACCCGCGCCAGTGCGGAATGGCAACGCGCCATCCCCGGGACGCTGCATGAGCGGAGATCGCGCGCGCGTAGTGGCTGTTCGAGCAGCCTTCGAGACCATGGAACAGCGCGAGGCGCCGGTCCGCGCTTGCGTCGCCGGCGAAGTCGATATCGACGAAGTCGCCGTCGGGCGTTTCCCACCGGCTGCGCTCGAACGGCACGCCCGGCGGCGGGCGCAGTGATGCATAAATGGTCTGCAGATGGCCGCCCGGCAGCCACCACGGCGAAGAAAACATCTAGTGCAGGATTTTCGGCCCGGCGTCGCGCGGAGGATTCTGCGCCTGCGCCGGCGCGGGCGAGGCGTGATGCACGATCATGCGCCAGCCGGCGGCGGTGCGCAGATACACGTTGGTTGCGATGATCGGCACCGGCTGCGCCTCGGGCTTGACCTGCGGGATGACGAAGCGCTCGAACACGCTGTGGACCGCGAGCATCATGCCGGTGAGCGCCACCCGCTGCTCGATCGTCACGCGCGCGCGCGGGCCGGCGGCGAAGATCCGCGCCCAGCTCTCACGCACCTCGTCTTGCCCGCAAAGGCGGCCGCCGGCCGGGTGCACGCAGACGATGTCTTCGTCCTCCGCCCAGACCGCCATCATGCCTTCGAGGTCGCAGCGCTCGAGTGCTTCGTAGAACGCATTCTCCGCGTCCTGTGCAGTCGGGAAAATCTTTCCGCTCAAGCTTGCTCCATGGCCGCGAGCACCTGCTCGACCGCAATCTCCTTCATACAACGAAAATGGCCGAGCGGACATTCTCGTTCGAAGCACGGGCTGCATTCCAGCTTGAGCCATAGCACGCGTGCCCTGGGCGAAGCGGGCGGGGTATGCACGGGGCTGGACGAGCCGAACAGCGCCACCAGCGGCCGACCGAGCGCCGCTGCAACGTGCATAAGCCCCGAATCGTTGCTCACCACCGCGGTTGCCCCGGCGATCAGCCGGATGGCTTCGTCCAGGCTGGTTTTTCCGACGAGGTTCTTCCCGGGAATGCCCGCCGCGGCCTGCCCGTCGTTACTGGAGCCAACTACCACCGCCGCCGTACCGAGCCTCGCGGCGAGTTCCCTGAAGTAGGGCCAGCGCTTCGCCGGGCCGTACTCGGCGCCGGGGCAGAGCACGGTGTATTTGCCCTCGATTCCAAAGCGGCTGCGCGTTTCACGGATTTCTTCTTGCCGGACGCTCAACTCCGGCCGACCCAGCGATGTATCCGGCTCCCCGGCAAGCCGTGCGTAATGAAGCGGCATTGATGCATTCGCCGATTTGTAAATGCAATTCAAGAGCCCGTAGCGCAGCTCGCCGGCGTAGCCGATGCGCTTCGGGATGCGCGCAAAGAACGGGATCAGGGCCGACTTCCAGCTGTTCGGCAGGACGAACGCCGCATCGTAGCCGCGGCGCTTGAGGACGCGTCCGAGCCGCCAGCGGCTGCCGAGCTGGAGCAGGCCGTGTCTGAACGGCGCGGCGATCACCTCGTCGACCTCCCGCATGCGATGCACGACGGGCGCAACCCATGCGGGAGCGAGCACGTCGACGCTCGCGCCCGATTGCTTCAATCGCATAAGCAACGGCTGCGCCATCAGCGCGTCCCCGATCCAGTTCGGCGCGATGACAAGGACGCGCTGCAAACGCGATGTCCCTCAATGTCCCTTTACGGGCGCGCCCTTATAGACGTACTTCGTGCCGCAATACGGGCAGAGCGTCTCGCCTTCCTTCGCCACATCGAGGAACACACGCGGATGCAAGGCCCAAAGCGGCGTACCCGGCGTCGGGCAGTGCAGGGGCAGGTCCTTTTCAGTGACGTCTACTTGACGGGAGTCAGCCATTTGCGGCGCTTCCTGTCTTTGCCCGTCACGACGTCGAAAAAGGCTTTCTGAATCGTCTTGGTGACCGGCCCGGCCTTGCCTTCGCCGATGATACGGCCGTCGAGCTCGCGGATCGGCGTCACCTCCGCAGCGGTGCCGGTGAAGAAAGCTTCGTCGGCGATGTAGATGTCGTCCCGCGTGAGCCGCTTTGCGCGCACGGCGTAGCCGAGCTCGGCGGCAAGCTCGATCACCGAAGTGCGCGTGATGCCGGTGAGCGCGGACGTAAGCTCGGGCTCCCAAAGCACGCCGTCCTTCACGATGAAGACATTCTCGCCTGCGCCTTCGGCGACGAAGCCATCGACATCGAGGAGCAGGCCCTCGTCGTAGCCGTGCATCGTCGCCTCCAGCGTGGCGAGCACCGAGTTCGGATACGTGCCCGACATCTTAGCCCGCGCCATGGTGACGTTGATGTGGTGGCGCGCGTACGACGAGGTCTTGACGCGGATGCCCTTGGACAGCGCCTCGGGGCCGAGATACGCTCCCCACGGCCAGGCCGCGATGGCGACATGGACCTTGGCGCCCACCGGCGACACGCCCATCTTCTCCGAGCCATAGAAGGCGATCGGCCGGATGTAGCAGGCGTCGTGCCCGTTGGCGCGCACGACCTCGAGCTGCGCCTGCATCAGGCGCTCGCGCGTGTAGGGAATCTTCATCATGTAAATGTGCGCGGAGGCGAACAGGCGCTCGGTGTGCTCCTTCAGCCGGAAGATTGCGGTGCCGATCTCGGTCTTGTACGCGCGCACCCCTTCGAACACGGCGAGACCGTAATGCAGCGAATGCGTGAGCACGTGAGTGGTGGCCGAGCGCCACTCGACCAGATTTCCGTCGTGCCAGATCCAGCCGTCGCGGTCGGCCATCGACAACGGCGCCGCGGCCGCTTTGATCGCGGCTTTTCCCTTGGACATCGTAAAGTTCTCCCGAAATGCTGCGGCGATTGTAATCACAGCGACACGGAATGCGCCATACTATTAACATGAATGTTAATAGTTCGATGCTCCACCCCCAGCGCGTGTTCTACGCGCTCGCCTCGCTGCCGCGGCGGCAGATCATCGCGTTCCTGTCGCAGACGGCGCTGTCGACCGCCGATCTCGCCCATCGCTTTCGCCTCAGCCGCCCGGCCATTTCGCGCCACCTATCGGTGCTGCAGCGTGCCGGCCTGATCGCGGGCGAGCGCCAGGGGCAGCGCGTGCTGTACCGTCTTCGGCGCGACGCGCTTCTCGGCGCGCTCGCCCGCTTCGCCTCCGAAGTCGACGGGCCGCTCGCGTACCGCAATCCGCGCGATGCTCTCTAGCAAGTGCCGCTGCGCCAGCCCGGCGAATCGCCGTTGAGGAAAGCCGCGCGCGCGAGCGCGATGGCGCGCGTATCGATCGCCTTCCACGGCGACGCGCAAAAGCTCGATCTGGTCGAGCGCGCGCACCTGCCCGTACAGCGATCGCGTGCGCCTTTTCGTGGTCGAAAGCGGCGAGAAGCGTATCGGACACTGGATCAATGTGCGGCGCAACGTGGTCGAGGACTATCGGCGCGCGTTCGGCGAGGACCCCGGCGACATCGTGGCTGTGGGCGTCATGACCGATTCGGGCGACGACGGCTCGACGCGCCGCGCATTTTATGGCGACATCACTTTCCGGAGCGGTGAATGAACAAATTCAGGTTCTCCTATCTCGCGCGCAGGCTCGCGATGCTCGCCGGACGGCCGGCGACTTTCTTCGTCGCGGTGACGGCCATCGTTCTTTGGGCGCTGGCCGGGCCGCTCTTCGGCTACAGCGACACCTGGCAGCTCGTAGTCAATACGACGACCACGATCATCACCTTCCTCATGGTGTTCATCATCCAGAACACCCAGAACCGGGATACCGAGGCGATCCAGCTGAAGCTCGACGAGTTGATCCGCGCGACGCAGGGTGCGCACAACGCGCTGCTCGACCTCGAGCATATCGACGACGAGCAGTTCGAGCGCTACCGCAGAAGCTATTCCAGGCTCGCCACGGCGGCGCGGCGCAAGCTCGAGCGCGGCGAGCTCGACACCGACTCGCCGGAGATCAAGGATTTGCGCCACGTCCGAACACCGCCTGCCACAACGCCCTGACCGCCTCGGACTCGGCCGCGACTTGTTCCCGCGGCACACGCGCGTAGCGCGCGCCATTCAGGCGCAGGCTGTGCTGGACGCGGCGGAACGCGCGGTACGCGTTGCGGGAGCGCTCCGCGAGCTCGGCGGAGATCAGGCCGTGGTCCGCCGCCATCTTGAGCAGCGCGATGTTGCCGAGGTTGCCGGTGAGGGAGGCGAACTCGCTCGAAAAGCCCAGGACGAGAAACTGCACCGCGAATTCGATGTCGATCATGCCGCCCGCGTCGTGCTTGACGTCGAAGAGGTTCGACGTATTGGGGTGCGCCGCATGCAGCTTGTTTCTCATTGCAAGAATTTCCGCCCTCAGCTGCTTCGGATCCCTCCTTCGGGTGAGAATCCGCTGCCGGACGGCTTCGAATTTGATCCCCACGTCCGCGTCGCCCGCGCAATACCGTGCGCGCGTGAGCGCCTGGTGCTCCCATACCCACGCACTCTCGTCCTGGTAGCGTCCGAAGGCCCCGATCGAGGAGACGAGCAGCCCCGAGGCGCCGCTCGGCCTGAGCTCCAGGTCGGTCTCGAATAGAATGCCGGACGAGGTGCGGCTGCTTAGCCAGGTGTTCAGCCGCTGGGCGAGGCGCGCGTAGAGTTCGGGTGCACGTTCGTCATCGTCGTCGTAGAGGAAGATGATGTCGAGGTCGGAGGCGTAGCCGAGCTCCTTGCCGCCGAGCTTGCCGTAGCCGATCACCGCGAAGCGTGGCGCCTCGCGGTGCCGAGCGCGCAGGTCGCGCCAAACCTCGTCGATGCAGGCTTGCAGCATGAGGTCGGCGAGCGCCGACAGGTGATCGGCGAGCTTCTCCACAGTGAGCAGCCCGGCGAGGTCCTGCGCGAGCAGGCGAAACACCTGCGCCTGGTGCATCTCGCGCAGGATGTTCATGCGCCGCTCGGTATCGTCGTGTGCCGCTGCAAGCTGCCGCCTGAGACTGCTCGCGAAGGAAATCCAGTCGGGCGGCGCGTAGAGCAGCCGGTCATCGAGCAACTCGTCCAGGAGCAGCGGATGGCGCGTGACGTATTCGGCCGCCCAGCTCGACGAGGCGATCATGCGCGCTACGCGCTCAAGCGCTTCGGGATGCTCGGCGAGCAGCGCCAGGTAAGCGGCGCGGCTCGCGATTGCCTCGACGAGGTCGACGCCGCGTACGAGCGTTGCCTCGGGATCCGGCGTCGCTTGCGCTGCGCGCGCGAGCGCCGGCACCAGGCGGTCGAGCCGGCGGCGCGATTCCTCGGGCAGCGCGGCATAGCGCTGGCTCGCGCGCAGCGCGGCGAGCCGCGGGTGCTGTGGCCACGCCTCCGGCGCAGTGCCCGGCTCTGCAAACACGTCGAGAAAATGCCGCGACACCGAGTCGCGGATCGCTTGCCACTGAGCGTAGAACGCATCCCAGGACGTGAACCCGCACATCGCGGCAACTCGCGCACGATCCTCCGCGTCCTGCGGCAGGTCGTGGCGCTGTGCGTCGTCGAGGTACTGCAGCCGGTGCTCCAGGCTGCGCAGGAAGACATAAGCATCGCCAAGCTCGCGCGCTGGCTGGAGCGGAAGCAGATTCTTCTCGGACAGCACTTTGAGGGCTGGCAGCGTCGGCCTCACGCGAAGCTCCGGGTCGCGACCGCCACGCACGAGCTGCAGCGCCTGGACGATGAACTCGATCTCGCGGATACCGCCTGGGCCGAGCTTCACATGCTCGGCGAGCTCGCGCCGCGCGACGTCGCGTCGCACCTCGGCGTGCAGCGTGCGCAGCGCGCCGAGCGTGCCGTAGTCCAGGTACTTGCGAAATACGAACGGCCGCACGATGGCGTCGAGCTCTCGCATCGCGGCGGCGCGGCCGCGCATGGTGAGTGGCCGGGCCTTGAGCCAGGCATAGCGCTCCCACTCGCGGCCGTGGGTAATGAAGTACTGCTCGAGCGCCTCGAAATTGCAGGCAAGCGGGCCGGACTCGCCGTACGGCCGCAGGCGCATGTCGACGCGGAACACGAAGCCTTCCGCGGTCGGCTCGGAGAGCAGCCGGATCAGCCTGCGCCCGGCGCGCTCGTAGCGCTCCTGCGCCTCGGCGCTTCCGCGGTAAAGGAAGACGAGGTCCACATCCGAGGAGACATTGAGCTCGCGCCCGCCAAGCTTGCCCATTCCGACCACGATCAAATCCTCGTCGCCGAGCGCGCTCTCGATCGCGACCTCGGCCAGGTCGGTCATCGTCCCGCAGACTTCATCCAGCCCCGCGCGCCCGGACAGGTCGCGCGCCATGACGCGCAGGAGCACGTGGTTGCGCAGCCGGCGCAGGCCGCGCGCAAGCTCGTCATCCGCGCGGCCCGCCAGCGCGTTAAGCATTTCTGCGCGCGTGAAAGGCCGCGGGTCCGCGAGCTCGGCGCCAAGCTCGGGCCGCGCGGCCAGCAGCCGATGCGCAAAGCGCGACAGCGCGAGTTTCGACCCCGTGTGCGGGATGGATTGCGACATTGGCAGTTTAGAATGATGGCCGCCTGGACGTGAATTCCACCATGAAGCGACTGCTGCGTGCGGTCGAAATGCTCGCATGGGCGGGTTTTTTCGCGCTTGCGGCGCTGGTGCTGGCGGTGCGCTTCTGGGTGCTGCCCGACATCGAGCGTTACCGGCAGGACATCGTCGCCGCCATGTCGCGCGGGCTCGGGCTGCCGGTGCGCGTCGGCGCGATCCGGGCGCGGTGGCTCGGCCTGCGGCCGCACATCGCGCTCTCCGACGTGCGCATCTATGATGCGCAGGGGCGCGAGGCGCTCGTGTTGCCGGCGATCGAGAACGTGGTGGCCTGGCGCTCGCTTGCGCGCGGTCAGCTCGTGCTGCACAGCGTGGTGATCGAAAGCCCGCGGCTTTCCATGCGGCGCGACGCCGCCGGGGAGATCTACGTTGCCGGTCTCAAGATCGCCCGCGATGCGGGTGGCGGCGGATTCGGGGCCTGGCTGCTGGCGCAGGAAGAAATCTCGATCCGCGGCGCCGAGATCGAGTGGCTCGACGAGCTGCGTGGAGCGCCGCCGCTTGCATTGTCCGGCCTCGAGATCCGGCTCGTGAACGGGCGCGGCACGCACTTGCTTGGCCTGAAGGCGCACACCGCGGCGGAGCTCGGCAGCACCATCGAGGCGCGCGCGCGGCTGCAAGGGAAAGGCCTGGAGCCGGCGGGGTTCAGCGGGCGCGTGTTTCTCGAGATCGGCGATACCGATCTCGCCGTATGGCGGGCCTGGGTCGATTATCCTTTCAACGTGCGCGAGGGCCAGGGCGCGCTGCGCGTTTGGGCCACCGTCGAGGCTGGCAAGCTCGCCGCGCTCACCGCCGATGTCGCCCTTGCCGGTTTGCACATGACCCTCGCCGACGAGCTCTCGCCGCTCGAGCTCTCTTCAATGCACGGCCGCGTACAGGGGCGCGCGCTTTCGGATGGGGTCGAGCTCTCCGGCAGCGGGCTCACGCTCCTCATCGAGAATGGGCCCGAAGTCCCGAAAACAGACTTCCGGATCGTCTGGCGCCCGCAGGCCGGTGGCGCAATCGCCGCGAGCGTTATCGAGCTCGCCGCGCTGCGCCACCTCGCCGGCTCGCTGCCGCTACCCCCCCAGCTTTCCGAGGCGATCGAGGACTTTGCCCCGCGCGGACGACTGGAGGAGACGCGCCTGGAATGGAGCGGGCCGTTCGACGCCCCAACCAAGGTTGGCTTGCGCATGCGCTTCGCCGCGCTCGCGCTGCGGGCAACGGGCGCCGTCCCCGGTTTCTCCGGCCTAAGCGGGAGCCTCGAGGCGACCGAAGATCGCGGCAGCCTCGCGCTCGCCTCGCGCAATGCCGTGTTCGAGCTGCCACTCGTATTCTCAGAGCCCAATATCCCGCTCGACTCGCTCGCGGGCCAGATTGAATGGGAGCGCGGCCGCGACGGCGGTGTCGCAGTGCGTATCGCGTCCGTCACCTTCGCCAACGAGCACGCGAGCGGAAATGTTTACGGCACGTACGCCCGCGACGGCGCGGGGCCGGGCAGCATCGACCTGTCGGGAGTCCTCAACCGCGCCGACGGGCGACAAGTCGGGCGCTACCTTCCCATCATCCTGCCCGAAGCGCCGCGCAAGTGGCTCACACGCGGCATTCTCGCGGGCGAGGCGAGCGACGTGCGCGTGCGCATCCGTGGCGACCTGCGCGATTTTCCTTTCGTCGATCCGGCGAAGGGGCAATTCCAGGTTACCGCGCGCGTCCAGAAGGGCGTGCTGGACTACGCCGAGGGTTGGCCGCGCATCGACGACATCGTTGGCGAGCTGAACTTCGAACGCGACCGCTTCGAGATCGTGGGGCGCAGCGGCTCGATCTTCGGTGCACAGCTATCGAACGTGCGCGTCGTGATCCCCAGCCTGCGCGGGCCCGGGCATCAGGTGCATGTGAGCGGGCAGGCCGACGGTCCGAGCGCCGATTTCCTTCGGTTCTTGCATTCCTCGCCGTTGCGCTCAAGCGTGGGCGAGCGCATTGCCGACATCAAAGCGGACGGGCGGGGGAAGCTGAGCCTGAAGGTCAATATCCCGCTCGCCGAGCTGCCGAAAACGCAGCTGACGGGCGAGTTCGATTTCGCCGGCAACGAGGTCACGGTGGTGCCGTGGCTGCCGCCGATCGAGTCCGCGTCGGGCCGGGTGGCCTTCACCGACTCCGGCTTCACCTTGCACGACGCACGCGGCCGACTGCTCGGCGGTACGGTGGCGGTCTCGGGCGGCACGCGCGTCGACGGGGCGGTCGAAATCCTCGCGCGCGGCGACGCTTCGTTCGAAGCCACGCGAGCCCTCTTCGATCATCCGCTGCGCAAGCATTTGTCGGGCAGCTTCGGCTACCTTGTCACCGTCCGCGAGCAGGACGGCGGCGCGCGTATCAGTTTCGAGTCGCCGCTGCGCGGGCTGGAAAGCACGCTTCCGCCGCCGCTTGCGAAGCGAGCCGCCGACCCGCTGCCGCTGCGCGTCGAGGCGAATCCCGCGCCGCGCGCCGAGCGCGACCGCGTGTCGATCTCGCTCGGCACGCTGGCGCAGGCCGAGCTGCAGCGCCGGCGCCAGGGTGAGGCCATGGTGGTACAGCGCACTGCGGTGTGGATCGGCCCCGAGCGCGATCAGCCCATCCGCCTGCCCGAGCGTCCGGGGACGCTGGTGTACGGGTCGCTTCCCTCGTTCGACCTCGACCGCTGGTTGCCGCTGCTGACGGGCGAAGGCGGGAACGATTCGCAACCTGATTCTCCACCTATTGCGCTTGAGCTCAAATTCGGCATCCTCGACGCATTCGGCAGGCGGCTCACCAAGGTGGCGCTGCGCGCAAGCGCCGAAGCCGCCGGCTGGTCGGCGAACGTCACGGCCGACGAGCTCGCCGGGGACGTCTCGTATCGCGCACGCCCTCAACCGAGGGTGATTGCGCGACTAGACCGCTTCACGATTCCGGACGATACGCCCGCTCATCCGTCGCCGGGACCACCGCGGCCCGCGACGCGTCCGAGCGAGTTGCCGGCGCTCGATCTGGTCGCGGAGGAGTTCAACTTCCGCGGCAAGCGCCTCGGGCGCGTCGATCTCGTAGCGAGTCGCGCGGGCGACGACTGGCGCATCGAGCGCGCGAGAATGTCGAACCCGGACGCTTCGGTCACCGGCTCGGGTATCTGGTACGCCGCGCCCTCGCGCAGTGCCATTCAGTTCGACCTCGAGGCCGGCGACGCGGGCGGTTTTCTCGCCCGCGTCGGCCAGCCGGACACGGTCAAGGGCGGCCGCGCACGCATGCAGGGCTCGCTCGCATGGCAGGGCGATCCGGCCACGATCGATTTCGCCACGCTGAGCGGGCAAGTGCAGATGCAAGCCGAGGAGGGGCAGTTCCTGGAGATCGAGCCGGGGCTGGGCAAGCTCATCGGCCTGATCAGCCTGCAAGCCTTGCCGCGGCGCATCTCGCTCGACTTCCGCGACGTTTTCTCCAAGGGATTCCAGTTCGACCGCATCGCGTCGAGCGCGCAGATCAATGGCGGCGTGCTGAAGCTGAAGGAGTTCCGCATGCGCGGCTCGGCGGCGGAGGTTGAGATGACCGGCGAGGTTAACCTCGCGCAGGAGACGCAGGATCTGCGCGTGCGCGTATTGCCGAGCCTGACCGACAGCGCGGCGCTCGGCATCGGCATCGTCAATCCGGTCGCTGGGGTGGCCGCGGCAATCGCGCAGCGCATCCTGAAGAACCCGCTTGGTCACATCTTCGCATACGACTACCTGGTGACCGGGACCTGGAGCGATCCCAAAGTCGAAAAGATCCTGCCGCCGCCCACCGAGCCGGTATCCAACTGATGGCGCGCACGCGCATTGCCGCGATCCAGATGGTATCGGTGCCGGAGGTCGAGCCGAACATCGCGGCCGCGGATCGCCTCATTTCAGCCGCGGCTGCGGCGGGCGCCCGGCTCGCCGCGCTCCCCGAAAACTTCTACATGATCGGCCGCCACGAGGGCGACAAGGTCGCGGCGCGCGAACCCGATGGCCGCGGACCGATCCAGCAGTTTCTATCCCACGCCGCAAGAAGGAACGGGATCTGGATTGTGGGCGGGACGGCCCCGCTCTCGAGCTCCGACGAAACGCGCATTCGCGGCGCCTGCCTGGTCTACGACCAGACCGGCCGGCGGGTCGCGCGCTACGACAAGATGCACCTTTTTCATTTCGAGGGGGAAAACGAACGTTACGACGAGGCCCGCACGCTCGAGCGGGGCGATCGGGCGGTTGCCATCGATAGCCCGTTCGGGCGGATCGCGCTTTCGGTTTGCTACGATGTACGTTTCCCAGAGCTCTACCGCGGCCTGGGAGAATTCGACCTCATGTTCGTGCCCTCCGCCTTTACCGTGCCAACCGGCGCGGCCCACTGGGAAACGCTGCTCAGGGCGCGCGCGATCGAGAACAAGGCCTACGTGGTCGCCCCGGCGCAGGGCGGCACCCACGCAAGCGGCCGGCGTACGTGGGGCCACAGCATGATCGTCGACCCCTGGGGTGAGATTCTCGCCATGCGCGAGGAAGGCGAGGGACTCGTGCTCGCCGAGATAGACACTGAACGCATCAAGGACGTAAGAAGGAGGCTCAGTTGACTGCGCAGGCACTGCAAACCGCCGAGACCACGCTGCTCGCGCCCTTCGACCTGGAAGCGCAGAAGCTCGAGCGCGTGTTCGGCATGCTTGCTGCGCGCAGGGTGGACTACGCCGACCTCTACTTCCAGTACTCGCGCTTCGAGGGCTGGAGCCTGGAGGAGGGGATCGTCAAATCGGGCAGCTTCAACATCGAGCAGGGCGTTGGCGTACGCGCTATCTCGGGCGAGAAAACCGCGTTCGCATACTCGGACGAGATCAGCTTCAATGCGCTGCAGGACGCGGCGAAGGCCACGCGCGCCATCGCCGCGGCGGGGCAGGCGAGAAGACTCAAGGCGGCGGAGCGGCGCAGCCCCGTGCCGCTGTATCGCGACGTGGATCCGATTGCCTCTCTGGATTCTCATGAAAAAGTCACTCTTTTGGAAAAACTGGAACGCAAATGCCGCGCGCTCGACCCGCGCGTCACCCAGGTGATCGCGAGCCTCGGCGGGGAGTACGAGGTCGTGCTGATCGCGCGCGCCGACGGCGCGATCTCGGCCGACGTACGGCCGCTCGTGCGCCTCTCGGTCCAGGTGATTGCCGAAGCGAACGGCAAGCGCGAAAGCGGCGGCGCCGGCGGCGGCGGGCGCACCGACTACTCTCACTTCAGCGACGAAGTGCTGGATCGCTACGCGCATCAGGCGGTCTCCCAGGCGCTGGTCAACCTCGAGGCGCGCCCGGCCCCCGCCGGCACGATGACCGTGGTGCTCGGCCCTGGCTGGCCGGGCGTGCTCCTGCACGAGGCGGTGGGCCATGGCCTCGAAGGCGACTTTAACCGCAAGGGCAGCTCCGCATTCTCCGGGCGCCTTGGCCAGCGTGTCGCCTCGCGCGGCGTTACCGTGATCGACGATGGCACGCTTCCCGGCCGGCGCGGCTCGCTCAGCGTCGACGACGAAGGCACGCCTACGCAGCGCACCGTGCTGATCGAGGACGGGGTGCTGCGCGGCTACATGCAGGACAGCCTGAATGCGCGCCTGCTCGGCATGCCGCTCACCGGCAACGCGCGCCGCGAGTCGTTCGCGCATGTCACATTGCCGCGCATGACCAACACCTACATGCTCGCAGGTCCGCACGATCCGGCCGAGATCATCGCGAGCGTGCCGAAGGGCATCTACGCCACGAATTTCGGCGGCGGCCAGGTCGACATCACGAACGGCAAGTTCGTGTTCTCTGCGGCCGAGGCCTACTTGATTGAAAACGGAAAAGTTACTCACCCGGTCAAAGGCGCGACGCTCATCGGAAACGGGCCGGACGCCCTGACACGGGTTACCATGATCGGCCGCGACCTCGAGCTCGATCCGGGGATCGGCACCTGCGGCAAGGAGGGCCAAAGCGTGCCGGTCGGGGTCGGACAGCCGACACTCAAGATCGAAGGTTTGACGGTAGGAGGAACCGCATAACCGGAGGAGGCACTGCAATGATCAAGCACTGCCCTCGCTGCAGCAACGTCGTGGAAATGAAGACGCTCGAGCGCGTGAGCGCGGAAGACGCTCCGTTGAAGCTGACGGTCACCGGCATGCCGGCCGCGAAATGCGCCAAAGGCCACGCGGCGCCGATCGACCGCGACTTCATGCTATGGCTGATTCAAGAGCTCAAGACGCGCGGCGGCTCGCTTCCGGCAGGCGAAGCGAAAGGGATGGTCTTCAAAAAGTACACCTGCGCCTGCGGCAAGGAGCTGCAGTCGAAGTCCGAGAAGCGCCAGTCCTTTCCGCTCGACCTCGGCTACCAGGGCGCGCCTGCGTTCAAGGCCGAGCTCGACATGCCGGTCTACAAGTGCACCGGCTGCGGCAAAGAGCAGCTGCGCTCGGCGAAAGAGCTCCAGGGCCACACCGCGCAGGCGATCGCCGCGCTCAACGATGCGGCCGGATTTCCGCACAGCGGCTAGCGAGCTCGCTGCGCTGATCCCGGACGGCGCGCGGGTCGCCCTGCCGCCGGACTACTCCATGCCTGCGATGGAAGTAGTTAGGGCTGTAATAAGAAGAAAATCGAAGAACCTGCGCTTGCTCGGTGTGCCGGTGTTAGGTCTGTGTGCCGACATGCTCATCGGCGCGGGCTGCGTCGCCGAAGTGGAGTCGAGCGCGGTCTCGCTTGGGGAAGCGGGGCTTGCGCCGCGCTTCAGCGAAGCGGCGGAAAAGGGCGAGATCGTCGTGCGCGATGCCACGTGCCCGGCCGTACACACCGCGCTGCAGGCAAGCGAGAAGGGCGTTCCCTTCATGCCTTTGCGCGGTGTTCTGGGCAGCGACCTTCTTCGAGGACGCGAGGATTGGAAAGTCTTGCCCAACCCTTTCTCGGGTAGTGAAGATCCCATCTTGTTCGTAGGCGCCATACACCCCGACATCGCGCTCTTCCACGCGCGCTGGGCGGACGAGGCCGGGAACGTGTGGGTCGGGCGCAGGCGCGAGCTCGCGACAATTGCTCACGCGTCCAAGACGTGTCTTGTGACGTATGAAGAAATGAAGAACGGCGACATGCTCGAGGACGAGCTGCTCGCCCCGGGTGTGATTTCCGCGGCGTACGTGAGCGCGCTCGCGCCGGCGAAGCGCGGCGCCTGGCCGCTGGGGATTGCCGGCGTGTACGACATTGACGACGCCCATCTTGCACACTACGCGCGCGCTGCCCGTACCCGGGAAGGCTTTCAGCGCTATCTCGACGAGTTCGTTTGCACTCCCGCGAAGAGCTACTCGCCAGCGTAATTGCACGGCTCATTGGCGACGCTGGGCATGTCGCCGTCGGCGCAGCTTCTCCCATCCCCGCCGCCGGAGTTTTTCTTCATAGGCAGAAGCACCCCGGGATGCGGGTGTCGATGCTTCACAAGAGAAAAGGCAACCCCTTCAGCGAAGGCTCGCGCGAGCTCTTCGACCTCGCGGGACAGGGGCGGATCGATGTCTTTTTCCTCGGTGGCGCGCAAATCGACGGCGAGGCGAACATCAACCTGGTGTGCGCCGAGGGCCGGCGCTTCCCGGGATCCTTCGGCTCGGCTTTCATGTACTCGGTGGTGAAGCGAACGATCCTCTTCCGCGAGGAGCACTCCCCGCGCGTCCTCGTCCCTCGTGTGGAATTCATCTCGGCGCGCGGCGATCCAACGGCGCTCGTTACCGGGAAGGCGCTCTTCTCATGGCAGAAGGACAAGCGCCGCTTCAGGCTTGAAAGCGTGCATGAGCCCGGCGATGTGCGCGCCGAGACCGGATTCGACTACGACGCCCCGAAAAACATACCCTTAACCCCAGTTCCTTCGAACGAAGACCTCGCGTTGTTACGGGGGCCGGTCGCGGCCGCGATCGCCCCGGACTATCCCGATTTCGCAAAGCGAGTGTGGGGAATACACTAGCGCGATGAACGCACCCGAGAAGCTCAGGCAATTCGACCGCGATGCCCACGCGGTGGGCAACATCGTGCATCTCGAGCACTTCAATGTCTGCATCCCCGACCAGCGCCTGGCGACGCTGTTCTACGTCGTCGGCCTCGGCGGCACGCGCGACCCGTATCTCTTCATGGGCCTGGAAAACATGTGGGTGAACTTCGGCCGCACGCAAGTGCACCTGCCGAGCCGCGCCGTTCCGCCGCGAACCGAAGTACTGCGCGGCACCGTGGGCTTCGTCGTGCCGAGCCTCGCAGAGCTCAAGAAACGCCTCGAGTTTGCGGGAAGCGAGATGAAGCGGGTCGTCCCCGAAGCGAAGACCAAATTCTCCTGGGAAGAAAGGAACGGCGCGGTCGAGGCCACCTGCCCCTGGGGCAACCGCGTGCGCTGCCACGCGCCTTCTCCTGAATTCGGCAATACCGAGCTCGGACTCGTCTACGTCGACTTCGACGTGCCCGAAGGCATGGCTGACGGAATTGCGCGGTTTTACCGGGAAGTCATGAAAGCTCCCGCAAAAACAGGAAGTCGACGAGCCGAGGTGAGCATCGGTCGGAACCAGCGCCTGTATTTCAGTGAAACCGCGAAGCCGATCTCTGAGTACGACAACCACCATATCCAGGTTTACATCGCCGACTTCGCCACGCCTTACCACTGGCTCAAGGAGCGCGATCTCATCACGATGGAGACCGACGCCGACGAATGGCGCTTCCAGTGGATCGTCGACCCGCGCGACAACCGCAAGCTTTTCCAGATCGAGCACGAGACGCGCAGCATCAAGCACCGTCTCTTCAACCGCCCGCTCGTCAACCGCAACCACGGCATCACCAACATGACGTACGTGCCGGGGCACGACGCGTTCCGTGGGACATATTGAGAGAGGCGGGCTCCGGGACTAGCATGCGCAGCGAGGTAGCTTTCCGGCCGCTCAGATCCCGAGTCGAGGCGTAGATTTCCAGTGGTTTCGCACTAGCGGGAACCATGGGCCCAGTGCGGCGTCGGCCTTTCCTCCTCGCAGCCGGTGCGCTCCTTGTCGCTCCGCTGCGTGCATACGCTCAGCAGGAGAAAATCCATCGCGTCGGGCTGCTCCTGACCGGCACTCCCAATGTGATGACCGAGGTGATCTTTCGGACTTTCCGCGAGCTCGGTTACGTTGAAGGAAAGAACATCACGATCCAGCGCCGCTCCGCGGAAGGCAACCTCGAGCGTCTGCCGGCGCTCGCGGCAGAGCTGGTCAAGTTTCAGCCGGACGTGATCCTGAACGTCGGCACGCCGGCGAGCCTCGCGCTGAAGGAGGCGACCCAGTCGATTCCGATCGTGTTCGCAGCGAACAGTGATCCGGTCGGGGTGGGCGTTGTCGACAGCCTCGCACGCCCGGGAGCCAACGTCACCGGGACGTCGCTCATGGCCCCGCAGCTCAGCGCCAAGCGGCTCGAGCTGCTGCACACGCTCGAGCCCGGCATGTCGCGCATCGCGCTGCTGTGGGACTCATCGAATCCGGGGATGGCGCTGCGCGTGCGCGAAACGGAGGCGGCCGCACGTCAGTCGCAAGTGCTTCTGCGCACCGTGGGGCCGCGCAACCTCGAGGAACTCGAGGCCGCTTTCGCCGAGCTGGAGAAGCTGCGGCCGCAGGCGCTCCTCGTCACCACCGAGCCGTTCACGCGCCTGCACCTCGTGCGCATCCTTGAATTCGCCATGCGCCACCGCATCCCGGCCATGTTCGAGGAAAGCACGTACGTGGAGGCCGGCGGGCTCATGTCCTATGGCCCGAATCTCGCCGAAGTCTTCCGGCGCGCAGTCGTCTACGTCGACCGCATATTGAAAGGCGCGAGGCCGGCCGAGCTGCCGGTCGAGCAGCCGACGCGCTTCGAGCTGGTGATCAACCTGAAGACCGCCAGGGAGCAGGGCATCACGGTTCCGGCGTCGGTCCTCCTGCGCGCGGACAAGGTGATCGAATGAAGCGGTGTTTCGCGGCCCTGTTCGCTTTGGCTGTGCACTCGGCGCTCGCCGACGAGGTGTCGCTGCGTCTCGGCGGTAAGGAGGTCCAGGTCAGCCCGGCGACGAGTAGCAAACTGGCTGCATTGGCCCGCGAGGCACTGAGCCGCTGCGGACCGAACACGACGCAGCACCCCGGGAACTTCGGACTTGCTGCGCTCGGGGTGGAGCGGCGCTGGAAGGAGCTCGCCGAAGGCTCGCGGCTGAGGATCCGCTTCGCCGACCCGTTCGTCAGTGAGTCGCATCTCGGCGGCACGCTCGGGGTGTCGGAGGCGCTGATCGGCCTCGAGCACAGGGAGTTCTTCGTCGGGCCGGACTTCACGCGGCACGGCAATGCGTTCGCGGAGCACCTGCAGTGCGGCTATCTACCGCTGCTCGAGCTGGCGTGCCTCGCCGAGCTCGAGCCGCACCTGCCGGCGCGCTACCGCGAAACGTGCGCCAAGCTGGAGCGCGACCGGAACGGCCGCATCGTGATGCCACCGCCCGACATCGCGCCTTCCTGCAGCTAGCCGCTCAGCGCTTGCGCTGCGGTGACCAGGTGCAATCGTGGCAGTGATCCAACCCCGGGCAGTTGCCTTGCCTGCGCGCTCTGCAGAATTCGCGCTCGTCTGCGAACCCGAGAAGCCACGCAATGAACGAAGGCTTGCTGTAGTCGACCGCGATCGGCGTCGACCAGCCCGGCTGGAAACGGAAGTAGTCGGACATGGACAAAGCCTATGTCGGCGCCGCCCGGCGGGTTTTGATCTGGATCAGCGTTCCTTGTAGAGGACGGGCAAGGGGAGGACGCGGCGTGGGTCGACGAGCACCGCGAAGAAAGGGCTGCTCCGCTCGCGCCGGACGGCGGCGATGCGCTCGAGGGTGGACACCACGGCCTGGAAGTCGTTCGGGTGCTCGACGGCGAGCGCGTCGAGACCCTCGATGATCAATACCTGGACCGCGGGTCCGGCCTCGAGCGCGGCCGCGCGCGGGATCGCGGCATCGCTTACGCGGTAGACGCCCGACCGGCTTGCGTCTCGATAGCGATCGGCGAGATGGCCCATGAGCGAGCGAGTGTACTTGCGACGCACAAATGTTTCCTCCTGAAACGGTTTCGTTTGCCGGGCCTTGCCTGCCGAGAATCGGTGGGCGCATACTCGATTCGCCACGGGGAGGAGGTCCCATGTCGAGCAACGCCAGCCGCAGGAATTTCATTCGCAGAACCGCAGCAATTACCGGAGGGGCGTTCGCGGCCGCGGGCGCTGCACGCGCCGCGCCGTTGCCGATTCCATCGGCGAACCAGGAGCCGGGCCACATCATCGATGAGACGGCTTACGGCATGCCCTCGAAATTCGAGGCCCACGTCAAACGCCGGCGCACCGACGTCTTCAAGAACCGGCAGAACCTGTCGGACTGGAGCATGACGCCGCTGCAGTACCAGCCCGGCATCATCACGCCGAACGGTTTGATCTTCGAGCGCCATCATGCGGGCACTCCGGACATCGACCCGAAAACACACCGCCTCGTGATCCACGGCATGGTGAAGCAGCCGCTGGAATTTGCGATGGACGATCTCACGCGCTATCCGTCGGTCTCGCGCTTCCATTTCCACGAGTGCTCGGGCAACGGCCTCACCGACTGGCTCAAGCCCGCCTCGATGACGGTGCAGCAGACGCACGGACTTCTTTCGGGCGTGCTCTGGACCGGCGTCCCGGCCTCGACCCTGATGGAGGAGGCAGGCGTCGATCCGAAGGGCAAGTGGGTGCTGTTCGAGGGCGCCGACGGTTCCGCGCATACGCGCTCGATCCCGCTCGAGAAGGTGCTCGACGACACGATCATCGCGTACGCGATGAACGGCGAAGCGCTGCGGCCGGAGAACGGCTATCCCGTGCGCGTCGTCATCCCGGGCTGGGAAGGCAACGTGAGCGTGAAGTGGCTGCGCCGCATCAAGGTGAGCGATCAGCCGTGGCACTTCCGCAGCGAGACCGCGCGCTATACCGACCCGATGCCCGACGGCAAATGGCGCCAGTTCAGCATGGTGATGGAGTGCAAGTCCGTGATCACCAATCCCTCGGGCGGCATGAAAGTCAAAGCGCCGGGCTACTACGAGATCACCGGACTCGCCTGGTCAGGCGCGGGCAAGGTGCGCGCGGTGGACGTCTCGGTGGACGGCGGCAGCAACTGGCGTGAGGCGACGCTTGAGGAACCCATCATGGACAAGTGCCTTACGCGCTTCAAGGTGGGCTGGAACTGGGACGGCAAACCCGCGGTGCTCATGAGCCGCGCGGTGGATAGCACGGGTTACGTGCAGCCGAGCGTGGCGGAGCTCCAAAAGCGACGCGCGATCGTCGGTTTCGTGCAGCACCATAACGGCATCCAGCCGTGGGCGGTCAATGCCAGTGGGGAGGTGCGCAATGTCATCGGCCAGGCTTAAGCGGCTTCTTTGTTTGGCGGGCAGCGGGCTCCTGCTGAGTGCCTGCGCGGGCCTCACCGGAACGGATTCTGGAATGGCGGCGAAGTCGTCCAGCGGGATCCCGCTCGGGAAAACCGCGCCGCATCCGGTGCAGCCGCTCGCTGACAAGCCGCGCTTCGGCAAGCCGATCTCCGAGGCCGACGTGGCCGCGTGGAACATCGACATCCGCACCTCCGATGGCCAGGGCCTGCCTGCGGGTCGCGGCTCGGTCGCCGAAGGCAAGGAGGTATACGCCGCGAAATGCGCGTCCTGCCACGGTGCCGACGCTAAGGGCGGCCCGGTTTACGGCGCGATGGTGGGTGGCATTGGCTCCATGAAGAGCTCGCCGCGTGTCCTCACGCCAGGCAGCATGTATCCCTACGCCCCGATCCTTTTCGACTACATCCGTCGCTCGATGCCGATGGATCGGCCGCAGACCCTCACCAACAATGAGGTCTACGCGGTGTCGGCATTCCTGCTCAATCTGAACGGTCTAGTGCCCCCGGACGCGGTCATGGACGCGCAGAGCATGCCGAAGGTGCAGATGCCGAACCGCGGCGCTTTTCTGATCGATGACCGGCCCGACACACAGGCGACGCGCTGCATGACGAATTGCAAGTGAGCGGCGGCGCACGAGACGGCCGGGTGCGTCCCGGCCGTTTTGTTTCGCGGTGTAGAGTGTGCTGAAGGAGGTTGTGCGCATGGCCAAGACTGCTGCCGAATGGAACGCGCCGCCCAAGTTTCCGGCGTCGCATTACGTCGACTCGCGCGTCTACACCGACAACGCGCTCTTCGAGGAGGAGAAGGAAAAGATCTTCAGGCCCTCGTGGATCATTGCCTGCCACGAGTCGGAGCTGCCCGCAACGTACGACTACCGCCTGTTCACGCACCCCGCGGGCGTGCCGCTCATTGTCATCCGCGGCGACGACAGCAAGGTGCGCGCGTTCTACAACATATGCCCGCATCGCGGCAACACGATCCTGTACGACCCCTCCGGCAACGCCAAGCGCATGACGTGCATCTTCCACCAGTGGTCGTTCGACGTGCGCGGCAACTGCGTCGACATCTCGCGCGGCGAGCAGGGATACCAGGAGCGCTTTCGCAAGGAGGACGCGGCGCTGCGCGAAGTGAAGTGCGAGGTGGCCTTCGGCGGCTTCGTCTGGGTGAACCTGACGGATGACTGCGTCTCGCTGCGTGATTTCATGGGGGGCGCGATGGAAATCCTCGAGCCCTACATGGTGCAGCCGATGGAGGTGTTCCACTATCACAAGGCGCGCGTGCGCACGAACTTCAAGTTGTGGCACGACACGAACAGCGAGTTCTACCACGACTACCTGCACTACTTTAACCGCATCACCGGCATGATGCAGCCCGGCTACTTCGACCGGAAGTACACCGGCTTCCCGAATGGCCACGCCACCGTCGGCTCGATGCAGATCCAGTACGACAAGTACGAAGGCTCGAAGGAGCGCGCGGTCGGCTGGCCGGGCCTCGCGCGCGGGGGCTGGTACATGGTCGACCTCTTTCCCGGCATGACGTACAACCTCCGCACTTCGGTGATGCGCATCGATGTATCGATCCCGCTCGGCCCGAACGAGGTGCTGATCGAGTTTCGCGGGATGGGGTTGAAGTCGGACACCGCGGAAGAGCGCCGGCAGCGCGTGTTCGACCACAACATGATCTGGGGGCCGTTCGGCCGCAACCTGCACGAGGACCTCCTCGGCGTCCACGGCCAGGGGCGCGCGATGCGCCGCGGCACCGACAGCCGCTGGGTCATCCAGGGGCGCGAGGAGAACAACACGATCCACGACGAAGTCGGCATGCGCCATTACTACGCGGAGTGGTCTCGGCGCATGGGGCGGCCGGCCTACGATCCTTACCGCGAGGGCAAGGCCGAGCCGGTGCGGGCTGCGGCTTGACATGAAAACCGAGCAAAGGCAGGCGGTCGAGGAGCTCGTCTACCGCTCCTGCCTCGCGCTGGACGCGAAAGACTACAAGGCGTTCCTCGCGCTGTGCGACGAGGATTTCCGCTACACCATCTCCACCTACAGCCCCGAGATCCGCAAGGAAATGGTGTGGCTCGACCACGACCGCAAGGGCATGGAGACACTGTTCACCAACCTGCCGCGCCACAACAGCGACCATTCGCCGCTGACGCGGCACGCGACCGTGTACACCGTGGAGGAGAAGGGCGCCGGCGCCGAGGTGGTCTCCGCTCTGCAGGTCTTCAAGACAGATCTGGACGGCGGCGCGACCGAGCTCTTCGCGGTCGGACGCTTCTACGACACGGTGAAGTTCAACGGCGCCGGTCCCAAGCTCGCGCGCCGGGTAGTGCGGCTGGACACACGGCTCCTCGGCTACGGGTACCACATCCCTTTCTAGAGTAATGCGGATCCAGGTGAACGCTCGCAACCGGGGCTACGAGTTCGACGCCCTTCCCGGCGAGCACATCCTTTATGCCGGGCTGCGCGCCGGCATCGACCTGCCCTACGAGTGCGCGACCGGCACGTGCGGCACGTGCAAGGCTAAGCTCGTGTCTGGCCGCGTGACCGACCGCTGGCCCGGCGCGCCCGGCAGGAAGCACGTGAAGCCCCAGGCGAATGAGTTCCTCATGTGCCAGTGCGCCGCGGACGAGGCGCTCGAGCTCGAGGTCTCCAACTTCGTCTACCCGGTAGAGCCCGGCGCGTGCGTGCCGCAGGCGTGCAGCGGCACGGTGCGCCACGTGCGCGTGCTGACGCACGATGTGATGGGATTCGCGCTCGAGCTCGAGCGGCCGCGCGACTTCGACGCCGGGCAGTTCGTGCTGCTCGCGCCCAAGGGCATCGAGGGCTACCGCGCCTACTCGATGTGCAACTATGCCCGCGGCGGTCGCAACCTCGACTTCGTGGTGAAGCGAAAGCCCGACGGCGGCTTTTCGGAATGGCTCTTCGGCGGCGACCGCGATGGCGCGCGCCTCGAGATGTTCGGGCCGCTCGGCAAGGCGACGTTCGAGCCTGGGCTCGAGAAGAACCTCCTGTGCATCGCCGGCGGCTCCGGCATTGCCGGCATGATGTCGATCCTGGCTCGGGCCGAGGCTGTCGGCTACTTCAAGCGACACAAGGGCTGGGTGTTCTTCGGCGTAAGGACCTTGAAAGACGCTTTCTTCCTGGAGGAATTGAGTAATTTCAGTGTCGAAGTGACGGTTGCGCTTTCCGAAGAAGACGTTCCTGAAGAAAACCAGTGGCCGAAGCTCAGGTTCGAAAAAGGCCCGGTGCACGAGGTGGCGAAGCGCACGATGGCTGGCAAGTACCAGAACGTGCGCGCCTACGTAGCCGGCCCGCCGCCCGCGGTCGACGCGGCGATCCGCGTCCTGCTGCTCGACGCCAAGCTCACCACCGACAACATCCGCTACGACAAATTTAGCTGATGGCGAACCGCATGATCTGCCGCGTGGCCGACGTCCCCGAAAACACCCTCAAAGAATGCGAGGCCGAGGGCGGGCTCAAGCTCGTGGTCGCGAACGCCGGCGGCGAGTTCATCGGCTTCCAGGCCATGTGCCCGCACCAGGACGTGCCATTGTGCGAGGGCTTGTTCGACGGCGCGACGCTTACCTGCCACATGCACCTGTGGCAATGGGATGTGCGCAGCGGCGCTCCGCTTGGCATCGCCGAGGCGCCGCTGCAGCGCTACCCGATCGCGCGCGAGGGCGATGCGCTCTATCTCGGCGGCGAATCCACCGCGCTCGACGTGGGCGAGCTTTTCAACGGATTGGCCGAAGCCACGCTGGCGAAATTGAGCTCCCTGGCAAAGAAAGAAACTTATCCCGCCGGCGCGGTGCTGTACCGCCCCGGCGATCCGGCCGAGGACCTGTTCGTGCTCGATTCCGGGCGCATCGAGTTCCTGATCGGGCGCGGCGACCGCGCCGCGCCCGGTGGCTTCATGCTCAAGAAGGGCGAAGTGTTCGGCTGGGCGGCGCTGCTCGAAGGTACACCCGCGCGCATCGCCAGCGCGCGCGCCCTGGAGGATTCGTCCATCCTGCGCATCAACGGCCGTGCTGCGCTGCGCGTGCTGGAGGGCGATCCGGCGGCGGGTTTTGTGGTCATGCGCCGGCTGGCGGCGCTGATCGCGCGTTATCTTGCATCATCCGGAGCAAGGTGAAGACAACCGAGGAGAGGAGGGCATCATGAATCGCAGGCATTTCATAGCAGCGGCAATCGCGGCGTCGCTGAGCGGCGCGGCGCTCGCGCAGGACTACGGCAAGCCGGGCGGACCGGTCACCGTGGTCGTTGGCTACCAGCCGTATTACACGCAGTCGTGGTCCGGCGTGGTGATGCGCGGCAAGAAGTTCTACGAGAAGTATCTGCCGAAAGGGTCCAACGTCGAGTTCCAGATCGGCCTGCAGGGCGCGATCATCGTGAACAACATGCTCGCCGGCAAGCAGCACATCGGCTACATGGGCGACATGCCGTCGATCGTCTCCACCACCAAGACGGAGGTGGCGGACGTGCGCTTGGTGGCGAACCTCGGCCTGGGCTACGACCAGTGCAACATCTTCCTCGCGCGCAACGACGCGCCGAATTTCCCCGACGCGAACGCGGCGCTGCGCTGGCTGGACGGCAAGACCGTCGCGGTGCCGAAGGGCTCGTGCACCGACCGCTACGCGCAGGCGACCTTCAAGAAGCTGAACATCAACCCGAAGGAGTACCTGAACCAGAACATCGAGGTGATCACTTCCAACTTCCGCGCCGGCAAGCTCGACGCGGCAGTGATCTGGGAGCCGACCGCCTCGCGTCTGGTGCAGGAGGGTCTCGCACGCCGCATCGCTTCGGGCGCGAGCGTGCAGGAAAACGATGGCGGCTTCCTCGCGATGCGCGCCGACCTGATCAAGGCGCGGCCCGACGTGGTGAAGGCCTGGCTGCAGGCCGAGCTCGACGCGCAGCTGTTCCTCGCTGATACGAAGAACAACGCCGAGGTCATCAAGATGGCGAAGGAGCAGACCACCGGCTTTGGCGAGCGCGTGCTGTGGTACTCGCTCTACGGCAGCTACGACGAGAAGGCCGGCGGCCAGCCGGTGCGCAACCAGCTCCACTACGGGTTCACGCCCGAAACGCGCGAGCTCCTGACTCGCGCCACCGCGTTTCTGCACTCGATCAAGAGCATCAACGTCGACAAGATGCGCCCCGAGGCCGTCGAGTCGAAGTGGACCGAGGACATCCTCAAGGAGCGGGGGCTCAAGGCGCCGATCGGGCAGGTGCGGGCGCTGCCCGACTCCCAGGCGCCGAAGGGCTGATGGCGGCGGCGATTCCCGTCGGCTCGGCCGACGACGCGGTCGCCGCTTTGCGCGAGAGCACGCCGTTCGGGGAGGCTCCCGGCGCGCTGCTCGCGCGCGTAGCGGCGATCGGTCGCCCCGCGCGCTACGGCGCCGGCGAGCGCATCTACACCGCGGGCGACCTCGCCGACGACGTCTTCGTGGTGCTATCCGGGCGCGCGGACCATGTATTCGGGCCCGAGGTCGGTGCGCGCGAGCCGCTCAAGCGCGTGAAGCGCGGCGGCGTGTTCGGCTGGGCGGGGCTGCTGCTTGGGCAGACGAAGCGCCTCGCCACCGTGACCGCAGCCGAGCCGACCGAGGTGCTGCGCATCGACACCGAATCGCTGGTCGCGGTGCTCGAGTCCGAGCCGCTCGCCGGTGGCCACGTCATGGACCGCTTCGTCGCCATGATCCAGCGCGAGTTCACCGTGCCGGCGGTGCTCGCGCAGGTGCGGCGCCTCGCCGGGCCGGTCACCGAGGAGATGTCGCGCCTTGCGCTCACGATGTATCGGCTGTCGCTCTGGCTGAAGAGCCCGCGCCCCTACCTGATGGTGATCGGTTTCGCGCTGTTCCTCGGCTTCTGGTATCTCGCGGTCGAGGTGTGGAAGCTGCCGCGCTTCCGCGAGATGCCGGGCCTCACCTCGGTGGTGAAGGAGTGGCTGTCGCCGAACCCGACCTACGGCCTGTCGGTGTACACGGAGGAGTACTACCAGCACATCCTGGTCTCGATCTGGCGCGTGACCAAGGCTTTCCTCCTCGCCACGCTGCTCGGGGTGAGCTTCGGCCTGCTGCTCGGCTGGTCGCGCGCGTTCAAGGAATACGTGTTCCCGGTGTTCGAAATGCTGCGCCCGATCCCGATCCTCGCCTGGGTGCCGCTCGCGATCGTGATGTTCATCGCGACCGAGTCGGCGGTGGTATACCTCGCGTTCCTCGCCTCGTTCTTCGCCACCGCGCTCAACACCATGCTCGGCGTGGAGTCGATCGACGAGTCCTACATCCGCGCCGCGAACTGCCTGGGCGCCAACCGCCGGCAGGTGTTCCGTCACGTCATCATCCCGGGCGCGCTGCCCTTCATCTTCACCGGCCTGCAGATCTCGGTCGGCGTGTCATGGTTCTCACTGGTCGCCGCCGAGATGGTTTCCGGTCAGTACGGCCTGGGCTATGTCATCAACACCTCATACATGATGGTGCGCTACCCGACGATCATCATCGGCATGGTGACGCTCGGCATCGTCGGCTACGTCACGAGCGCGATGGTGCGCATCGCCGGCGACTACCTCATGGAATGGCGCGTGCGGGAGCTCGCGCTGGCCGACAGATGAGCCGGGGCCAGATCTCGATCCAGGACGTGGTCAAGGTCTACGACCCGGAAGGCGCCGCGGTCATGGCCGTCGACCACTGCTCGCTCGAGATCGAGCCGGGCGAGATCTGCATGATCGTCGGCCCCTCGGGCTGCGGCAAGACGACGCTGCTGAACGCCATCGCCGGGTTTCACGAGATCTCCTCGGGCCGCATCCTCATGGACGGGGAGCTGCTTTGCTCCACCCAGCAGCCGAAGTCCATGCCCGGGCCCGACCGCATCGTGGTGTTCCAGAACGGCGCGCTGTTCCCGTGGAAGTCGAACCTCGAGAACGTGATCTTCGGCCCGGTGATGCAGGGCAAGCTCGGCCGCAAGCAGGCGATCGACAAGGGCCGAGCGATGATGGCTGACGCCGGGCTCTCGGGGGTCGAGCACAACTATCCCGGCGAGGTCTCTTCGGGGATGCGCCGGCGCGTCGAGATCGTGCGCGCACTGATGAACGACCCGAAGGTGCTGCTGCTCGACGAGCCCTACCGCGCGCTCGACTCGCTTACCAAGAGCGTGATGCACGAGGCGCTGCTCGAGATCTATTACAAGAACAAGGTGACGATCTTCTTCATCACCCACGACCTCGAGGAGGCGATCTTCCTCGGCCATCGCGTGGCGATCATGACCACGCGGCCGTGCAAGCCGAAGAAGGTTCTGGCGGTCGACATACCGCACCCGCGCGACTACGGCGTGCTCACCTCGAAGCGCTTCCGCGAGCTGATCGAGGAGACTAACGACGCGGTGCACGAGGAGGCGCTCAAGGCCTTCCAGGCCGGGGAAAAGGAAGGATGAGGAAATTCCTGTCCAGCCCGGCTTTCTGGCGCGGCGCCCTCTCGATCGTCGTGTTCCTCGTCCTCTGGGAGCTCGGCGCGCGCTCCAAGCAATGGATGGCGCCCGAGTTCTTCACGCCGTTCAAGGAGCTGCTCGGCGCGATGGGCTTCAAAAAGGACTATCTGCCGTGGATCGGCGCGGTGCCCGCGCCTTCCGCCGTGCTGAAGGCGTTGCTCGCGGTGCTCGGCCAGCACGGCTACTGGCAGAGCTGGTACATGAGCCTCTTCCGCGTGATGAGCGGTTTCATCGCCGCGATGATCATCGGCATCCCTTTCGGCCTGGCGCTCGCGGTGAGCCGCGTCGCCCACGGCATCGGCTTCCCGGTGTTCGAGGTGCTGCGGCCGATCCCGCCGCTCGCGTGGGTGCCGGCCTCGATCATCTTCTGGCCGACGCAGGAGCTCGCGATCACCTTCATCACCTTCCTCGGCGCTTTCTACACCATAGTCATCAACGTGCTCGGCGGCGCGCGCTCGATCGACGTGCGCTACTTCCAGGCGGCGCAGTCGATGGGCTCGTCGCACTGGGACATCTTCCGCCGCGTCATCCTGCCGGGCACGCTGCCGTCGATCGTGGTCGGCTCGGCAGTCGGCATGGGCATCACCTGGGAAGTGGTGGTCGCCGCCGAGATGATCTCGGGCGGCGGCAGCCAGCAGGCCGGGGTCGGCGGCGGCCTGGGCTTCTTCATCTGGAACTCCTACGTCGGCGGCTCCTACGAGCAGATCGTGGTCGGCATGATCTCGATCGGGATCGCGGGGTTCGTCTCCAGCGAGCTGCTGCGCTGGGGCGGCCGCTACGCTACGCCATGGCTGAAAGCGCGATAAGACCCACGATTATCCCGGGCGAGATCCGGGTCGAGAACGTCCGCAAGTCCTACGGCGCGATCCATTTCCGCAAGGAGGTGGTGCACAACTGCTCCTTCACCATCGAGCGCGCCAAGCTCACGGTCATGGTGGGGCCGTCGGGCTGCGGCAAGAGCACGCTGATCCGCCTGCTCGCCGGCTTCGAGCAGCCTACCGAGGGTGAGATCCTCCTCGACGGCGTGCCGGTCACCGAGCCGAGCCGCGACCGCCTCGTCGTGTTCCAAGAGACTGCGCTCTTTCCGTGGATGACCACCTGGCAGAACATACTCTACGGCCCGCGCGCCCGAGGTGAGGTCACACGCGAGACGCTCGAGTTCGGCGAGTTCCTGATCCACAAGGTCGGCCTGCAGGAGTTCCGCGACAAGTATCCCGGCCAGCTCTCGGGCGGCATGCAGCGCCGCGCCGAGCTCGCGCGCGCCATGATCAACAACCCCAAGGTCATGATCCTCGACGAGCCGTTCCGCGGTCTCGACGCCATGACCAAGGAGCTCATGTGGGAGTACTACTCACGGCTGTACGAGGAAAACCGCCGGACTAATTTCTTCGTTACCACCGATATCGACGAGGGCGTGTTCCTTGCCGATCGCATGCTCGTCATGTCCAACATCCCCACCCAAGTGCGCGCGGTAATCGAAGTCGACCTGCCGCGCCCGCGCAAGCTGGCCGACTTGGTCGAAAGCGACCGCGCCAACGACATCAAGAAGCAGGCGCTCTCCATCCTGCACGCCGAGGCTATGCGCTCCTTCTCGCGCGGCTCGAAGGCCGCCGCCGACTTCGTCGACGCCTACCTCAAGCGCGCCAGCCGCGCTTGATGGAGGCTCTGCTCACCAAGCCGGTCGTCGTTACGCTGGCGATCATCGGCGCGATCCTGTCTTCTCTTGCTTCGTATCTTCAGACCCGCGGGCGCATTACGGAGAAAACCGGCCGGGCGCTCAACTACGCCGGCTACGGCGTGATGGGCGCGAGCATGTTGCTTTTCGCCCTCGCCGGACTGTGGAGCTGACGGATTCCTGACTGCGTTCCTGACTTATTGCGGAAAGCACTAGAGCAAAAAGTCGCCAAGTACCGCGCACGCTGTTCGCACTGCGTTTTTCCGTTTAGCAGCCGAGTTTCACCGCCAGCTCGACGAAGTGCTTCGGCGCGATATCGACGCAGTTCGCGTCCGGCGCCAGATCCGTGGTCTGGCCGGAGCCATGTTCGGTCGGACGCGCGACGAAGGCCGTGTTGAGCCCCTGTGCCTTGGCGGCCTTCAGATCATGGTTGTGCGCGGCCACCATCATGACTGAAGACGGCGCGAGACCCAGTTGCCGGCAGGAAGCGAGATAGGCTTCCGGCATCGGCTTGTAGGCACGCGCGGTCTCAGCGCCGAGGATGCAGTCCCACGGCAGCCCGGCGCGCTTCGCCATGTTCACCATGAGCGCGATGTTGCCGTTGGAGCAGGGCGCGATGACCAGTTTGGTCTTTAGGCGTTTCAGGCCCTCGATCGCGTCCGGCCACGGGTCGAGCCGGTGCCAAACGCGGTTCATGTGCTCGAGGTCGGCCTCGGAAAGTCCCTTGATGCGGTAGCGCGAGACCAACTTGTCCAGGCTCTCTCTGTGCAGCACGTCCAGAATGGTGAAGGCGCGCCTGCCCGAGCGCACTTCCTCCATCGACGGCTGGTAGAGCTTGCGCCATTCGACCGCGAACTCGACCCAGTCGACGCTCGTGACGCCCTTTTGCCTCGCAAACGCCGCCAGGTCCAGGCTCACGCTCGTGCGCCAGTCCACCACGGTGCCGAAGACGTCGAACAAGCAGGCGCGGATGTCCACGCTTAGTGCGCTAAGGCGTGACGATGAGATAGAAGGCGAGAGCAAGGCCGAGAATCGCGACGGCGAGGCTCGTGACGACCGGAAGGTTGAGCCAGTAACCGGGCGGAATCTCGGCTGGGTTGAGCGAGGCCAGGCTGCGGCGGTACTGTACGACCGATAGTACGTTCAGTATGACGCCGAACAGGATGAATGCCAGTCCGATTGCGATCGCGAAGCCGCGGCCGCTGCCCGATGCACCAAGCAGCGAGCCGCGGTCGATGAAGAAGCCAAGGGCGATCAGCCCCGACGCGGTGCGATTCCACGCGAGCAGCGTGCGCTCGGCGGCGAACAGGACCCGGGGGTCGTTGAGAGCGCTCACCGGCGCAGTGTATCGGGCTTACAGCGGCGATGCGCGCGGCCGGCGGCGTTCCGGGTCGTAAAAGGGAAGCCGCGCGACGCGCGCGGTGTGACGGTCGGCCAGGCGTACCAGGCTGCCTGGATCCGAATTCGCAAAACCAAGGCCGATCGTTCTTCCCAGCGTCGGCGAAAAGCAGGTGCTGGTCAGTTGGGCCGCCGGCATACCGGCCAGGCCTTGCTCATTGAGGAGCTCCAGGCCGACGAGCCGCCGCGCAACGTCGAATGTCCTATTCGGTGCGAAACGCTCCAGTCCAAGCTCGCGCGGATTGGCGCGGCCGTCGACTTCGCGCCCGAAGAGGACGTAGCCGGATTCGATGCGCAGGCTGTCTGCGGCGTCCCACGTGCATTCGCGCAGGCCGTCGCCGGCGCCAAGGTGCAGCAGCCGGTGGCGCAGAGCGGGTTCCTCGTCTGCGGGGACGAGGAGCTCGTAGCCTAGCTCGCCGCTGTATCCCATGCGGCCGACGATGACGTTTCTGAACGTACCGAAATGGAAATAGTTCAGTGAAACGACGGCGTCGGCGCCGATCAGCTTGGCGAGAATGCGGCCGCTCGCAGGGCCCTGCACCGCGAGGATGGCGAATTTGCCGGAGCGGTCGCGCCCGCCGTAGGGGTCGCGCTTCCCGGTGAAGAGCCAGAAGCGCTCGGCGTCGAGGCGCCAGACAGTCGCGTCGATGAGGACTGCGCCGTCGTCCTTGAGGAGCAGGGTGTAGGCGACCTGGCCTGGGGCCAGCGCGTCGAGATTGCGGGTTTGCAGAGCCTGGAGTTCTGGCTCGTTGTTGAACTCGTAGAGGCCCATGAAAGAGAAGTCGAACAGGCCCGCGGCGCGGCGAGTGGCGAGATGCTCGTCTACCGCGCTCATAGCGTGCGCGCGAGGAGCAGGCCGCCGGTAATCATGCAGAGCGCGCCGGCGAGGCGGCGCAGGAAGAGGGCGCTCATCGCGTGAGCGAGGCGAACGCCCGCGATGACGCCGACGAGCTCGAAGATCGTGACGACCAAGGCCACTTCGAAATCGATGAAGCCGTTGCGGTAGTTTTCCAAAGAGCCGGAAGTCGCAGCGACGATCTGGAGCACCTGGCTCGTGGCGACCGCGGTGAGGGGGACGTAGCGGAGGATCACCATGAGGGGCACGGAGAACAGTGGGCCCCCGGCTCCCGAGAATCCCGAGCCGAAGCCGGAAGCCGCGCCGACGCCTGCGAGGAGCCAGGTTTCGCCGCGGCCGCGGCCGTCGCGAACGCGTGTGTAGGGTCTTGCTGGGAACAGAACATAGATCCCAGCGCCGACAATGATGAGGGCGATGATGATGGCAAGCGGGCGGGGGTTCACGATCGCGGCGAGGGCGGCGCCGAGGAAGCCGAAGGCAAGCGCGGCCGCGCAGACCGGGATCGAGATTTTCCAGTCGATGCTGCCGCGGCGCTGGTAGAGCCACGTGCCGAGGATGCCGGTAAAGAGGAAGGTGAAGAGGGAGGTCGCGGCCGCCTGGTGGATGGGGAGACCCGCGAATAGCGCCAGGTAGGACACCATCAGCACACCGCCGACGCCCACGGTGCCGATCAGCAGGCCGACGAACGCGGCGACTGCCGCCAGGAGAACGGTGGAGATCAGCCGGCGGCGAAGGCGACGAGCTCGCTCGTGAGCAGCACGGCGAGCTTCTTCATGAGGGCGTAGCCGAGGCTGGCGTCGGTCTCCATCAGGCGGGTAAGCGCGCCGCCGTCGATCGCGACGACCTCGCAGGGCGTGAGGCAGTACGCGGTGGCGATGCGCCGCGCGTGGCCTTCCACTAGCGGCGCCCAGCCGAACACGTCGCCCCGGCGCATGATGTCGCCTGCGGCGGTGTCGCGCTTGCCCAGTCCGAGGGTGAAGCGCACCATGCCGTCGGCGAGCACGTACAAGTCGTCGGCCGCGTCCCCCACGGTGTAGATGCGCGTGTCCTGAGGAAACGAGCGCGCCCGGCCGAGCGCCGCGACACGCGCGAGTTGCGCCTTGTGCAGGCCCGAGAAGAAGCGCGCCTGCGCGAGGACCTCAGCCGGCTTTTCTTTGCTGCTTGCCAACAAGCTGTTTGAACTTGGCGAGCTCATCTTCCTTCATGAAGACGGTGTGCTCCGGGCCCGGGTAGCGGCGCTCGCGCACGTCGTCACGGTAGTCGCTCAAGCCCTTCTCGATGATCGGCACCAGATCCACGTAGATCTTGGAGTGGCGCGGCACGTGCGCTTCATAAAGGTGGAAAAGATCCGAGCCGATGATGTGCACCCCGTGTGCCCGGTTGCCGGCACCGAGCGAGATCACCGGCACCGGCAGCGTTTGCGCGAGGTACTCGCACACCTCGGACGTGGTCACCTCGCACATGATCGAGAAGCAGCCAGCGTCGACCATCGCCCAGGCGTCGTCCACCAGCTCTTTGGCGCGGTCCGCCGTCTTGCCCTGGGCAAAAAAGCCGCCGAGCTGAGGCATGCGCATCGGCGTGATGCCGATGTGTCCTTGGACCGGGATGCCGGCCCTGACGATCGCCTCGATGTACTTGGCGTGGTGCTGGTTGCCCTCGCACTTCATCACCTCGGCGCCACCCTGCGACACGTACTTCGCAGCGTTGTCGACCGCTTGCTGCGCCGAGAGATGGAAGCTCATGTACGGCATGTCGACCATGCGCAGGCCGTACTTCGAGCCGCGCTTTACCGCCTGCGCCATGAACATCACTTCCTCGAACGACACCGAGGTGGTGGTCTCGTGCCCGAACAGCACCATGCCGCCCGTGTCGGACACGCACAGGATATCGATGCCAACGCGGTCGGCGATGATCGCGGTTTCGTAGTCGTACACGGCGAGCTGCACGATCGGCTCGCCTTTCTTCATCTTTTCCACCAGCATGGGGATGGTGACCTTCTTGCGCGCGGGCTGCGCCGCGGCGGGCTTGGCGTCGGCCATGGCTGCATTCCTCCTCTAAGGAATCCCTTGGATAGCAAGAGCGCGCGCGGAAAGCAAGCGGGGTTGTTTCTCTAGGAAACGCTTTTGCGGTTGCGCTTCAAACCCCACTGCCGGCGGCGCATCCACAGCGCCTTGCGGCCGATGCCTAGCATGCGCGAGAGCTCGATCTCGCTGTACGAGTCCTGAAAGCGCTCGATCACCTCGCGGATGTACTCCTCGATCGCGAGTGGCCGCGCGCCGCGCACCAGGCGCCGCTCGTTCAGCGCGCGCGCGATGGCGCGCAGAAACTCCTCGTTCTTGAACGGCTTGATCACGTAGTCGTTCGCGCCCGCGCGCAGGGCGTCGATCGCGCTTTCCATGGACGAGTAGCTCGTGATCATGATGATCGGCAGCCGGGGACGGCGGGCGCGCACCCCGGCAACGACGTCGAGCCCGGTGCCATCGGGGAGCTTGAGGTCGGTCACGACCAGGTCAGGCTTCCTCGTTTCCACCACGCCGAGCGCTTGCTTCGCGGTGCCGGCGCGCTCGACGTCATAGCCCTCGCGCTCGAGCAGCAGAGCGATGACCTCCGAAAGGCCGGGATCGTCGTCGACCAGCAATATGCGCTCGCTCATGTCGGCAAAATTATCTCGAAACGCGCACCGCCGCGAGGGTCGTTCGAAGCGCGGATGCTCCCCCGCATCTCGTGCACCAGCTCGTAGCTGATAGCAAGGCCGAGACCGGTGCCCTCGCCGGGCGCCTTGGTGGTGAAGAACGGATCGAACACCCGGGGCAGGTGCTCGGCCGGGATTCCTGGCCCGGTGTCGCGGATTGACAGCGCGACCGCATCGCCGTTGGGTTTCGCCTGCGCCTCGATGCGGCCCCCGCCCTGCATCGCCTGCGCGGCGTTGAGGAAGATGTTGAACACCACCTGCTCCAGCTCGCCGGGGCGCGCGAGGACCGTGACGCCTGGGGCTCCGCGGTAATCGAGCTCCACGTCCTGGCCGGCCGGGCTGTGGCGCAGAAGCGTGGCTGCGGTCTGGACCGCGTCGTCGACGGCGTGCGGCGCCAGCGCCTCGCCGCCGACGCGCGAGTAGTCACCGAGCTTCTTGGTGATCGCGGCTACGCGCGCGATATTCGCCGCGATCGAGGCAAGCCCCTTCTCCAGGGTTTCGGGCGTGACGCCCCGCTTCGACTGCAGGATCTGCAGCATCGAGGACACTGCGGCGAGCGGGTTCGACACCTCGTGGCAGACTGACGCCAGCATAAAGCCAAGCGAGGCGAGCCGCTGCGTCTGCGCCGGAATCGGGTTTTCGTCCTTCACGCGGGCCTCAGCGAACGCTCGTTGATCGGCACGCACAGTGCAGCCGCCACTATCGACAAGGCAATGGAGATCATCCAGACCCATTGATAGGAACCCGTCGCATCGAACACCGCCCCCCCCACCCACGCGCCGGTGAACGCGCCGAGCTGGTGGCCGAGGAAGGCGATCGAGAACAGCGTCGACAGGTACTTGACGCCGAAGATCTGGCCAACGAGCGAGTTGGTGAGCGGCACGGTGCCGAGCCAAGTGACGCCCAGCACCGCCGCGAAGAGGTAGGTACCGGCAGCGGTGAGCGGCGCGGCGATGAATACGCCGATGGCGAGCGCGCGGATGACGTAGATCCAGGCAAGCAGCAGCCGCTTGCTGTAGCGTCCGCCGAGCGCGCCAGCGGCCGCCGAGCCGGCGATGTTGAAAAGGCCGATGACCGCGAGCGCGAGCATCCCTTCGGCTGCGCTCATCCCGCGATCCACGAGATACGCGGGGAGGTGAGTCATCACGAAGATGGTCTGGAAGCCGCACACGAAGAAGCTGCCGGTGAGGAGCCAGAAGCCGCGGTGCTGCGCCGCTTCGGCGAGCGCGGCAGCGATGGACTGTGCGCTCTCGTGCTCGGCGGCATTGCGGCCAGCCAGCGCGGTGCCGAGAGGAATCATGAGAAACGAAAGTAAGCCCAGAACGACAAGTGCGGTGAGCCAGCCATAGGCTGAGATCAGGGCCTGGCCCCAGGGCAGCATGGCGAACTGGCCGAAAGAGCCGCACGCGCCGACGATGCCGACCGCCATGCTGCGCTTTTCGGGCGGGAAAGCGCGCGCCACGACGGCCATTACCACGCCGAACCCGGTGCACGAGAGCCCGAAGCCGACGAGCAGCCCGGCGGCGACGTTGAATGCGAGCGGCGTGCTCGAGTGCGCCATTGCAAGCAGGCCAGCGCCGTACGCGAGCCCGCCCGCGGCGAGCACGCGCCCGCCACCATGGCGGTCCGCGATCGCGCCCATGAACGGCATCGCACAGCCCCACACCAGGTTCTGCAATGCGATCGCGAAGGAGAACGTCTCGCGTCCCCAACCGAGGTCGAGCGACATCGGCCGTAGGAACAGGCCAAAACTCTGCCGTGTCCCGAGGGCGAGCCCGAGGATGAGTCCGCCGCAGACGAGGATCACGGCAGGCGTGCGCCAGCGCATACGCTAGTATGCCTACCAGCAATGAAGGTGTGCATCGTGTCCGATAGCCACGACCGCGCCGACGCGCTCGCAGGCGCCGTGCGCGAGGCTGCCGGCATGGGCGCCCTGGCGGTGATCCACTGCGGTGACGTCATCGGCACCCAGACGCTGCGCGCGGCGATGGACGTGGGCCTGACGATGCACGTCATCCACGGCAACAACCTCGGCGATCCGGTGTCGCTCTCGCGCTGGGCGCGCGAGAGCAACGGCAAGCTGCACTACCACGGCCACGACGCGCGCCTCGGGCTCGGCGGGCGCAAGGTCTTCGTCGTGCATTACCCGGAGTACGGCTATGCCATGGCCTGCACCGGGGATTGGGATCTGGTGTGCTGCGGGCATTCCCACGACGCGGGCGTGCGGCAGGTAGAGACCGTCAAGGGCAGCACCACCTGGCTGGTGAACCCGGGCACGGTGGCCGGGCTTGCGGCACCCGCCACCTGGGTGCTCGGCGACCTCGCCGCGATGCGCTTCGACACGCATTTACTTGCTCTATAGCCGCATAGCGCCTTTTTGTACGACGTTCCCCGGCGCGCTCTTAGAATGCCGCGCCAGGAGGCCTGATGTTCGCAACCAATCCATTTGCCGCGCTTTCGGCGTCCATACCGCCTGCCGCGATGCAGACCTACGTCGTCATCATGATCTTGCTGGTTGCAGTGGGGACGTTGTTCGACGTCGTGCACAAAGGAAGCGCCAAGTATTTCTTCGATAACTGGCGCCGGTCGAAGAGCGGAGGAGCGCAGCAAGTCGGCGGCGGCGAATTGGTGTCGATCGCGATCCAGACCGCTGTCGTCGACGTCCTCGCGTCCGGGGAATTCTGCAACGCGCGCCGACGCGTCGCCCATCTATTGACCATGTACGGGTTCCTGATCTATGTCATTACCACTGCTGTCATGGTGTTCGCCTACCCGACGCCCGCGACGCCGACCCCCGACATCGTGACGCACCTGTGGTGGATCGGCGGCCTGATGGTCTGCGTTGGCGGCTACTGGTTCTGGTTCTTCATTCGCGTCGACGTCGCTGCCGAAGGCAGTTCGCCCTGGCGTGTGATGCAGGCGGATCTCTTCATCCTTTCGCTTCTCGCGAGCGTGACGCTCGGCCTGATCTGGGCCTGGCTGCAGGCGAGAGGCAGCGGCGCCGCCACTGTGTTCTTCGCCCTGTACGTCATCGCCGCCACCATACTGTTCGGATCGGTGCCGTGGTCCAAGTTCGCGCACATGTTCTTCAAGCCCGCGGCGGCGTTCGAGAAAAGGGTGTCCTACGCGAACGGCACCCGGAGCAACCTGCCCACGCCCGCCGACAAGCCAGAGCAGTTCGCCAGCGCCCGCGAGCGACCCCAGCACTACTGATCAGGAAGACCCATGCCGACCTTCGTTTACATGACCCGATGCGACGGTTGCGGGCACTGCGTCGACATCTGCCCGTCCGACATCATGCACATCGACAAGACTTATCGGCGCGCCTACAACATCGAGCCGAATATGTGCTGGGAGTGCTACTCCTGCGTAAAGGCGTGCCCGCAGAACGCCATCGACGCGCGCGGCTACGCCGACTTTGCGCCGCTCGGGCACAGCGTGCGGGCGCTGCGCGAGGAGAAGAAGGGAACGATTTCCTGGAAGATCAAGTTCCGCGACGGCCGCGAGAAGAACTTCGTATCCCCGATCCGCACGACGCAATGGGGATCGATCAAGGGGCCGGCCGAGTACGCGCCGCCGAAGCCCGAGGATTTTTCCAGGCAGGAGCTCGCGCACGAACCGGAAGCATTGAAGATCGAGGGCGGATTGCCCTCGCTGCGCCAGGACCAACTCAAGCGGGGAGTCGTGTGATGGGTTTCTTCGGCGGCAGGAAAACGGTCAGCGTCGATGCCGACATCCTCGTCATCGGCGGCGGCATGGCCGGCACCGGCGCGACCTACGAGTCGCGCTACTGGGGACGCGACCTGAAGATCGTCTGCGTCGAGAAGGCGAACATCGAACGCAGCGGCGCAGTGGCGCAAGGGCTCTATGCCATCAACTGCTACATGGGCATGCAGTGGGGCGAGAACCGCCCCGAGGACCACGTGCGCTACGCGCGCAACGACCTCATGGGCCTGGTGCGCGAGGACCTCGGCTACGACATCGCGCGCCACGTGGACGGCACGGTGCACAAGTTCGAGGAATGGGGCCTGCCGATGATGCGCGACCCCAAGACCGGGCGCTACCAGCGCGAAGGCAAGTGGCAAATCATGATCCACGGCGAGAGCTACAAGCCGATCGTCGCCGAGGCCGCGCGCAAGGCCGCGACCGAGGTCTACAACCGGATCATGGTCACGCACCTGCTGATGGACGCGGCGAAGCCCAACCGCGTCGCCGGCGCCGTCGGCTTCAACGTGCGCACGGGCGACTACTACGTGTTCCGCGCCAAGGCCGTGATCATCGCCGCGGGCGGCGCGTCGCACATCTTCAAGCCGCGCGCCGTCGGCGAGGGTATGGGGCGGACGTGGTACGCGCCCTGGAGCAGCGCGTCCGCGTACGGTCTTCCGATCCAGATCGGCGCCAAGATGACGCAGATGGAAAACCGCATCGTCCTCACCCGTTTCAAGGACGGCTACGGCCCGGTCGGCGCCTACTTCCTGCATCTGAAGACGTACACGCAGAACGGCTACGGCGAGGAGTACGAGAAAAGGTGGTACGAGGACACCAAGGCTCTGGTGGGCGACTACGTCGACCATCACCCGGTGCCGACCTGCCTGCGCAACCACGCGCTCCTGAAAGAGGTCGCGGCCGGCCGCGGTCCCATCCGCATGGTGACCAAGGAAGCCTTCCAGGATCCGCACAAGGAGATCGTCGGCTGGGAGAACTTCCTCGGCATGACGATCGGGCAGGCGATCGTGTGGGCGTCGCAGAACATCGATCCCAAGCACACCAACCCCGAGCTGACCACGTCCGAGCCCTACGTCATGGGCTCTCACGCGACCTGCTCGGGCGCGTGGGCGAGCGGGCCGGAGGACTTCGCCCCGGCGGAATACCAGTGGGGCTACAACCGCATGATGACGGTGGAGGGCCTCTTCGGCGCGGGCGACACCATCGGCGGCAGCGCCCACAAGTTCTCGTCAGGGTCGTTCACGGAGGGTCGTATCGCCGGCAAGGCGGCAGTGAAGTACGTGAAGGACATGAAGAACGGACAGCCGCAAGTCAGCGAGCAGGAATGTCGCGACCTCGAGAAGACGATCTATCAGCCACTCGAGAACTACCGCGTCGCCCGCAACGAGATCGTCGCCGGGACGGTGTCGCCGAGCTACTTGCTGCCGATTCATGGCCTGCAGCGCCTTCAGAAGATCATGGACGAGTACGTCGGCGGCATCAGCACCCATTACATGACGAACGGGGTGCTCCTCGACCGCGGGCTGGAACTGCTCGCGATGCTCAAGGAAGACATGAACCGGATGGGCGCCGAGGACTTGCACCAGCTGCAGCGCGTGTGGGAGCTGTACCACCGGCTGCTCGCGGCGGAGTCGGTGACTCATCACACGCTGTTTCGCGAGGAAACGCGGTGGCCGGGGTATTACTACCGGGGCGACTTCATGAAGCTGGACGACAAGAACTGGCACTGTTTCACCTTGTCTCGCTACGACCGCAAGACCGGCCAGTGGGCGATGGAGAAGGCGCCCGTCTACCACATCATCGACTGAAATCGGCGATCCGCAAGCTCGGTCTCAGCCTTGTGGAACGCGGCGAGCCCTTCAAGTGTCTGCTGCTCGCGCGAAGCGAGGTCGAGCCCGAGATCGTGAGTGACGGACAGCCCTAGAGCTGTGCGACGGCGAAAGTGTCGCAAGCCCTGATGTCGCCGCTCTCGAGCCCGCGGCGGAACCAGTTCGAGCGCTGCCGCGCGCTGCCGTGGGTGAATGACTCCGGCGAAACGCGGCCGCGCCCAGCCTGCTGCATCCGGTCGTCGCCCACCGCTGCCGCTGCGTTCAGGCCTTCTTCGATATCACCCGGCTCGAGGATGCGCTTCGAGCGGTTGGCGTACGCCGCCCAGATGCCCGCCAGGCAGTCCGCCTGCAGCTCCATCCGCACCGAGAGCTCGTTTGCTTGCCGCTCGCCCGCGCGCTGACGCGCGCTCTGAACCTTCTCCGCGATCCCGAGCAGGTTCTGCACGTGGTGACCCACCTCGTGTGCGATGACATAGGCCTGCGCAAAGTCGCCCGGAGCCTGGAACCGGTCCTGCAGGTCACGGTAGAACGCGAGATCGATGTAGAGCTTCTGATCGGCTGGGCAATAGAACGGTCCGACCGCCGCCTGTGCGTAGCCGCAGGCCGACTCAACAGCGCCCGTAAACAGCACCAGCACCGGCTTGCGGTAGCTGCGGCCGCCGCGAGCGAAGAACTCGCTCCACGCCTCTTCGGTGCTGCCGAGCACTGCCGCCACGAAGTCCGCCATCTTGTCCTCGCGCGAAGGCGCGCGCGCTACGACCTCCTCCTGCGGCGCCTGCTGGCCAGGACCGGTCACGAGCCCGCTGTTGAGGATGACGCTCGGATCAACGCCCATGAACAGGGCGACCAGCGCGATCACGACGACGCCGATTCCACCGCCGACCACCCCGCGGCGAGCCGGCATGCCCCGGCGGTCCTCGACGTTGCTCGAGCGCTGCTGGTCTTCGAGCCGCACGCCTGGCTCCCCGCCGACTAAAGGCCGAAGCGGCGCTGCAAGTCGCCGACGCTCGCGGCAAGCACATCCAGGTCGGGTACCTTCCCCTGCGGAGTCACCCGGTCCACGACCTCGGGCAGGATCTGGCTCAGGCCTGTGGACGCCTGCTGTTCGGTCAGCCCGGCCTGCGAGGCGATTCGTCCCAAGCCGTCGCGGCCGAACACCTGCGCCATGGCCTCCGGCGAGATCGGCAGGTTTGCGCCGGTACTAACCCAGGAGCTTGCCTGCTCACCGAATCCCGCGCGGTGGAATTGGTCCAGGATCCCACCAAGGCCGCCCACGTCGAACCCTCGCGCGGGCGCGCCGCTCTGCTGCTTGCGAAGCATCGCGAGAACAATCGGGAGCAGGGCCGCCACCGTATTGGCCATGCCGCTACCCGCCTGCGCCGCGTGCCGCTGTTGCTGCCCCGACATCTGGCCAAGGCCGCCCTGTGTCAGACCACCAAGTAGCTCATCGAGCAATCCCATGATCGCCTCCTTTGGGAGCGTTTACCTGACCGAGAATTTGCAGCGGGGGCGAATACCGTATGCCGCCAGGGTGCCCGTGTCAATTCAGGTCGATACTTCATTGCACTCACAGCGACGCGGCCACGGCGTCACCAACCGCGTGGTGCTTGCCTTGGCCCCAGCGGCGGTGTTATTGATGCTAGCTTAGGGCGCGAACGTCTCTACCGTGCTCCCCCACCTTGTTGCCGCGGTGCCAGACCGCGTGAATCCGCCGGGTATTGGCGATGTCGGCCGTGGGATCGCCATCGAGCACGACCACGCCGACGACATCGCCCCTACAACCCCGCATCATTGACTGACGTAATATTCCTGGATGGCCGACCGGCGCCTCCAGGTATTTCATGCCGTAGCGAAGCATCTGTCCTTCACCAAGGCGGCCGAGACGCTGTTCATGACGCAGCCAGCGGTCACATTTCAAGTCAAGCAGCTCGAGGAGCAACTGAGCACGCGGCTCTTCGACCGCGCGCAGGGACGCATCGCGCTCACGCCCGCCGGCCAACTCGCGTTCGAGTATGCCGAGCGCATCCTCGGACTCTCCGCGGAACTCGATACGCGCCTCAAGGAAATGGGCGGCCAGGCGGCCGGGCCGCTCCTCATCGGCGCGAGCATGACGATCGGCGAGTACGTGCTGCCGCAGCTCATCGGCCAGTTCAAGGCGCACTTCCCGGCCGTGGTCCCGACGCTCTACGTCGGCAATTCCGAGGCGGTCCAGGAGCGCGTGGCCGAGCGTACGCTCGACCTCGGTTTCATCGAGAGCGGCTCGCCGCTCGCATCGCTGCAGAGTGAAGTGTGCAGTCAGGACGAGCTCCAGGTGGTATGCGCGCCGACACATCCGCTGGCGAAGGAGCCCTTCGCGCTGCCCGCCGCGCTCACGCGGCATCCCTACATCAGCCGCGAGGCGGGCTCGGGGACGCGTGCGGTCGTCGATCGCTACCTGCAGCAGGCGGGGGTGTCGCCGGAATCGATGAACCGGGTGGTCGAACTCGGCAGCCCCGAGGCGATCAAGGGGCTGGTCGCGACCGGCATGGGCTTCGCCATCATGTCCCGCGTGATTGCCGCGAAGGAGCTGCAGCTCGGGCAGCTGGTGCAGGTTCCGCTCAAGCCGCCGCTCATAAGAAATTTCTCGGTCGTGTACGCAAGGGAGCGCTTCCACTCCAAGCTCGTCGCCGCTTTTCTCGCGTTCGCCAAGGAGCGGCTCGCCTCGGCGCAGCCGCTCGCCGCCTAGAGCAAAGCGGCGACGAGCAGTACGATCACCTGCAGCACCGCAATGCCCGCACGCAAACGCGCGCCTTGCCCCACCAGCACAGGCACGAGGCGCGCATAGGCAGCCAGGGTCACCGAGGCAAGAATCGCCACGCCGACGTAGTTGAGGTAGTCGGCCTTGACGACGAACGCGAGCCATCCCCAGCCGGTCGGAGCGTTGGCCGCGGCGACATAGTGGTCGACCGGCAGCCCCCATAGGAGCGGCAGCTCGTGCGGCGGCACGTGGGGGTCGAGCGCGCCGAGCACATAGCCCACGAAGCTCGCGACCAACGCCACGAAGCCCAGGCGCGTCCCGACGTCCAGCCAACGCGCGTAGACGGTATGTTCCATCCTCAGATCCCCAGGCCCCGTAGCAGCGCCCGGCCGCCGGCGACGACGAGCAGCGCGAGCACGATGCGCCGCACGACGAGCGCGGGCGTGCGACCGAGCAGGCGCGCTCCGATTTTCGCGCCGAGGATCGCGCCGAGAACCGACGGCACGACGACGAGCGGAAGCACCGCGCCGCGGTTAAGGTAAACCCACGCGGCCGAGGTATCGACCACGGAGAGCAGCAGCCCCGACGTGCCGACCGAGAGCTTGAGGGGCGCTCCCATCAGGATATGCAGCGCCGGCACGTTCGCCCAGCCGGCGCCCAGGCCGAACATACCGGCGAGCATGCCGATGCCGGCGAAAACGGCCAGCGCCGCCGGCGTGCGGTGCACCTTCCATTCGATCTTCCGGCCGAGCGCGTCGTCATGGTAGGCGCCCTGCATGTCGAGTGCGGCGGCGAGCGGATCGGCCTGCATTTCGCGCTCCGCGGGCGACCGGCCCATGCGCCACATGAAGACCGCGATGGCGAGGATCGCCGTGCCGAGGGCGATCTGCACCGTGCGCGTCGGAAGCGCAAGCCCGACGAGCGCGCCGACGATCGAGGTCACCGAGCCGACGAGCGCGAGCGGCATGGCAAGGCGCAGGCTGGCCAGCCCTTTCACCAGCAGGCTCGGCGCGGCGGAAAGCGAGCTGGTGAGCGCGACCAACAGCCCGGCCGCGCGTACGAAGTCCAGGTGGAAAGGGAACAGCGCGCTCACGATCGGGACGAAGAGAACGCCGCCGCCGACGCCGCCAAGCACTGCGACGACCGCAATGCAGAATGTGACCGCGAACAGCGCGAGCGGCCACATCCACCACTCCATCAGGAACGCGCCGCTGCGTAGTGCGCGCGCAGGATATCGAGCACCTCCGGACGTGAGAATTCCGCCGGCACTTCGGCGCCTTCCTGCAGCCACTTGCGCAGCTGCGTGCCCGACACCTGCAGCTGGTTCTCGGGGCCGTGCGGGCACGAGCGTCCCGAAGCCATGCCGTGACAGCGGTAGCACCAAAACGTTATGTCCATCTTCAGCGCTCGGGTCTCGAGTGAGCCCGGCGGGATGTCGTCGAAGATCCGGTGCGCGTCGAACGGCCCGTAGTACTTGCCGACGCCGGCGTGGTCGCGCCCGACGATGAGATGCGAGCAGCCGTAGTTCTGGCGGAAGAGCGCATGCAGCAGCGCCTCGCGCGGACCGGCGTAGCGCATGTCGAGCGGATAGCCTGCCTGCACCACGGTGCCGGGACGAAAGTATTTTTCGATCAACACGGCGATGGCGCGCGTGCGCACTTCGGCGGGGATGTCGCCCGCCTTGAGCGCGCCGAGCAGCGAGTGCACCAACACCCCGTCGCACACCTCGATTGCCACTTTGACGAGATACTCGTGCGCGCGCTGCATCGGGTTACGCGTCTGGAATGCGGCCACACGTGACCAGCCGAGTCGCTCGAACTCGGCGCGCGTCTGCGCCGGCGTCATGAAGAGCGCGCCGTACTTCTCTTTGAAGCCGCCGTCGGACAGCACCCTTACCGGGCCGGCGAGGTTGATCTCGCCCTGCGCCATCACCATGGCGACGCCGGGATGCGCCGGGTCGGTCGTGCGGAATACCGTCGCGCACTCGTGCGCCTTGTTGATGGCGTATTTTTCCGTGACCCTCATGGTGGCGAGCGGCTCGCCGTCGTCCGGATCAAAGAGCGCGATCTCCGTCCCGGTGTGGAAGCGCCCGGCGGTTTCGATATCGGTGGAAAGCGTGATCGGAATCGGCCAGAACAGCCCCGCGGCGGTGCGGTAGCCGTCGCACACGCCTTGCCAGTCGGCGTGGCTCATGAAGCCTTCCAGGGGCGTGAAGCCGCCGATGCCGAGCATCACTAGATCGCCCTTCTCGCGCGACGTGATGCGCACTCCGGGCAAGGTGCGCGCCCGCGCTTTCTCGGCCGCGAGCGCTTCGCCAGCTAGCGCACGCGGCCTGAGGGAACCACCTCCGTGGGGAGCGACCAGGCTCGGCACGGCGGCTATTGTCTGGAAGCGCCGCCGGACCGGCCAATAAGAAGCTTTGATTCTCGGATCAGAAATCCCTTGTCTCGCCGGGCTTCATCTCGATCATGCGGCCGACGAAGCCGCGCTTGTCGAGCTCGGCCTTGAACTGCGCCGGCGTGCCGGCCAGGATCGGATAGGTGCCGAAGTGCATCGGCACGACCTGGCGCGGGTTCACCCACGCCGCCGCCTGCGCGGCGCGCGGCGGCCCCATGGCGAAATGCCCGCCGATGTTGGCAAGCATCAGATCGACCTTGAAGAACTCGGCGATCAGCTTCATGTCGCTGTAGATGTCAGTATCGCCGGTGTGGTAGATCGTCGGCCCCTTGTCGATTTCGAGGACGTAGCCGACCGGGTTGCCGCTCGCAATCGCGGCGGGGTTGGGAGGCGCCGGCTTTACCATGGGCGGCACGAGCTCCGAGCCATGCACCGCGTGCACCAGCGTCACCTTGGCGCCGGCTTTGGGCAGCGCGATCGTGCCGCCGACGTTGCCGCCGGTCGCGAGCGTCGCCTGCGCCTCCGGGTAGCCGAGCACCGACTTCATGTTGAATTGCAGCCCGTAGGGCGCGACCAGGATCGCGCCGGTCTTCTTGCCGATCTCTACCGCGTCGCCGATGTGGTCCCAATGGCCGTGGGTGACGAGGATGTAATCCACGCGGGTGAGCTTTTCCACCGATTCCTTGTCCGGGTTGGTGGGCGCCTTCAGCCAGGGGTCGATCAGGATCACGCCGCTGGCGGGCGTCTCGATGCGGAACGCCGCCTGCCCGTACCAGTGGACTTTTGTAGATTGCGCGGCCACCGGCAGCGAGACCGCGATGGCAAGCAACGACAGCAAGATTCTCATTTTGTCTCCTCCCTCGAGGAATCAACTCTAGCCCAAGACCGCGCGCGACTGACGGCCTCGCGCCAGCGCGACATCTTCGCGGCCCGTTCCGAAGCCGACATCCGCGGCTCGAAGCGCCGCTCGGCCTTCCAGTGCGATTCGAGCTCGTCGCGCGATTTCCATAGGTCGACGGTGAGGCCTGCGAGATAGGCGGCGCCGAGCGCCGTGGTTTCCAGCACCTGTGGCCGCACCACGGGAACGCCGAGCAGGTCGGCCTGGAACTGCATCAAAAGGTCGTTGGCGGCTGCACCGCCGTCCACCCGAAGTTCTGATAGTTGCTGTTGAGAATCCTTTTGCATTGCCTCAAGCAGTTCGGCGCTCTGGAACGCGATCGATTCGAGCGCGGCGCGCGCGATGTGTGCGCGGGTCGTGCCTCGGGTAAGCCCGGAAATGGAGCCCCGGGCGTCGGGATCCCAATACGGTGCGCCGAGGCCGGTGAATGCGGGAACGACGTACACGTCGCCGCTGTCCAGCACGCTCGCGGCAAGTTTTTCGACTTCCGATGACGATGAGAAAAATTCCAGGCCGTCGCGCAGCCATTGCACGACGGCGCCGCCGACGAATACGCTGCCCTCGAGGGCATATTCTTTGTGCCGAGTCTGGGCGCACGCGGTGGCAATGAGCCCGCTTGAGGACTGCACGACCTTGTCGCCGGTGTGCAGGAGCATGAAGCAGCCGGTCCCGTAGGTGTTCTTCGCCATTCCGGCGCGGTGGCAGGCCTGGCCGAACATCGCCGCCTGCTGGTCCCCGGCCATGCCCCCGATCACGAGCGGCTCCCCAAGCGCGCTTGCCGGCAGCATGCCAAACGCGTGCGCCGACAGATGCACATCGGGCAGGATGGCACGCGGTACGCGCATGAGCTCGAGCAGCTCCGCGTCCCAGTCGTTCGTGTGGATGTTAAACAGCAGCGTGCGCGAGGCGTTGGAGACGTCGGTGACGTGGGTGCGATTGCCGGTAAGGTGCCACGCGAGCCACGTGTCGACCGTACCGAAGGCGAGTTCCCCGCGCTCCGCGCCTGCGCGCGCCCCCGGCACGTGGTCGAGCAGCCAGGCAATCTTGGTGCCGCTGAAATACGGGTCGATCACCAGGCCGGTACGGCTGCGCACCAGCGTCTCGACGCCCGCTTCCTTCAGCGCCGCGCACTGCGGCGCGGTGCGCCGGTCCTGCCACACGATGGCATTCGCGATCGGCTCGCCGGTCTGGCGGTTCCAGATGATGGTCGTCTCGCGCTGGTTGGCGATTCCGACCGCCATCACATCCTTAGGTGAAATACCGGATTGGCCGAGCGCTTGTCTGGCGGTGTCTCTTTGCGAGGAAAAGATCTCCTTCGGATCGTGCTCGACCCAGCCGGGTTGCGGGAAGATCTGGCGGAATTCGCGCTGCGCGTTCGCGACTGCACGGCCTTCTTCATCGAAGACAATCGCGCGCGAGCTGGTCGTGCCCTGGTCGAGGGCGAGGACGTACTTCACCGAAAAATTCTATGGCAAAGGACGCTAGAATGCGCCCCTTATGCCATTGCCGGTCGCCGACGTAGAGCGCGAGCTGCGCCACACGCGCCGCGTTCGCTACGAGGGCTACAGGCGTGCCGACGGCCTGTGGGACATCGAAGGACACCTGACCGACATCAAGAGCCACGACAATCCGATGAAAACCGGCGTGCGGCGCGCCGGGCAGCCGATCCACGAGATGTGGCTGCGCCTCACCATTGACCGGCACTTCACCATCCTCAACGCGGTCGCCGCCTCCGACGCCGTGCCGTATCCGGGTGGCTGCGAAACCATCGCGGCGGCGTACAAGCGCCTGATCGGCCTCAACCTGGTGCGCGATTTCCGCCGCAGCGTGAAGAAGCTCTTCGGGGATGTAAAGGGCTGCACGCATATCACGGAGATGCTTACCGGGTTCCCCACCGCCGCGGTCCAGACCTTCGCGGGAGAGATGCCCGAGGAGCGGCCCGACGGTCGTAAGCCCTTCCAGCTCGATCAGTGTCACGCGCTCGATACGACTTCGGACACGGTGCGGCGCTGGTACCCGAAGTGGTACCGTAAGGAAAAGACGCACGCCTGATGAAGATCCACGAGTACCAGGGGAAGGAGATCTTCCGCAAGTACGGCGTCGCGACGCCCCGCGGCTTTCCCGCTTTTGCCATCGATGAAGCGGTCGAAGCGGCGAAGAAGCTTGGCGGCCAGCTCTGGGTCGTCAAGGCGCAGATTCACGCCGGCGGCCGCGGCAAAGGCGGCGGCGTGAGGGTCGCGAAAAGCCTCGATGAGGTCAGGAATCTCTCCAAGAAGATCCTCGGGATGATTCTCGTGACCCACCAGACCGGTCCGGACGGACAGAAGGTACGCCGCTTGCTGATCGAAGAGGGCGCCGACATCAGGAAAGAGCTCTACGTCGGCATGGTGGTCGATCGCGGCACGCAGAAGGTCGTGCTGATGGCCTCCTCCGAAGGAGGCATGGACATCGAGGAAGTGGCGGCAAAGACGCCTGAGAAGATCAAGAAAGTGTTCATCGACCCGGTGGAAGGGCTGACCGACGCCGATGCGGACGAGGTCGCGATTGGAATCGGCATTCCCGCGGCCTCGGTGCCGCAGGCACGCGCGATCTTCAAGGCGCTCTATAGATGCTTCGATGACACCGACGCATCACTGGTCGAGGTCAACCCGCTGATACTCGCGGGCGACGGCCGTGTGGTCGCCCTCGATTCGAAAATCAACTTCGACGACAACGCGCTCTTCCGCCATCCGGAGATCGTGGCGTTGCGCGACCTCGACGAGGAGGACCCGCTCGAGATCGAGGCGTCGAAGTTCGACCTCAGCTACATCTCGCTCGACGGCAATATCGCCTGCATGGTGAACGGCGCCGGCCTCGCCATGGCGACGATGGACACGATCAAGCTGTTCGGCGGCGCGCCCGCAAACTTCCTCGACGTCGGCGGCGGCGCGACCGCGGAGAAGGTCACCGCGGCGTTCAAGATCATGCTGTCGAACAAGAAGGTGAAAGCGATCCTCGTCAACATCTTCGGCGGCATCATGAGGTGCGACACCATCGCGACGGGCGTCGTCGCCGCGGCGCGCGAGGTCCACCTCAAGGTGCCGCTGGTGGTGCGCATGAAGGGCACCAACGAGGAGCTGGGAAAGAAAATCCTCAAGGACTCCGGCCTGCCGATCATCTCGGCCGACAATATGGCCGACGCCGCGCAGAAAGTGGTTGCGGCGATCAAGAAGAAAAAGCCGAAGCCCAAGCCAAAACCGAAGCGCAAGGCCAAGAAGAAAAAGAAATGAGCATCCTGATCGACAGGAACACCCGGGTGATGACGCAGGGCATCACGGGCAAGACCGGGCAGTTCCACACCCAGACGAGCCGCGCGTACGCCAACGGCCGCGCCTGCTTCGTTGCGGGCGTCAATCCGAAGAAGCCCGGCGAGGACTTCGAGGGCATTCCGATCTTCGGCACCGTGAAGGATGCGAAAGCCCGCACCGGAGCTAACGTCTCGGTGATCTACGTTCCGCCGCCCTTCGCTGCGCTGGCGATCGACGAGGCGGTGGACGCGGACCTCGACCTCGTGATCTGCATCACCGAGGGCATTCCGGTGCGCGACATGATCCGCACCAAGCACCGCATGAAAGGCAGGCGGACGCTTCTCGTCGGGCCCAACTGCCCCGGCGTGATCACACCCGACCAGATCAAGATCGGCATCATGCCGGGACATATCCATAAGAAGGGTCCGGTCGGCGTAGTGTCGCGCTCTGGCACGCTCACCTATGAAGCTGTCGGCCAGCTGACGGAGCTCGGCCTGGGCCAGTCGAGCTGCGTCGGCATCGGCGGCGATCCTGTCAACGGATTGAAGCACATCGACGTTCTTCGCATGTTCAACGACGATCCCGCGACCGAGGCGGTCATCATGGTGGGCGAGATCGGCGGCTCGGACGAGGAGGACGCGGCGCGATGGGTCAAGGACAACATGAAGAAGCCCGTGGTCGGCTTTATCGCCGGGATCACGGCGCCGCCGGGAAAGCGCATGGGCCACGCCGGTGCCATCATCTCGGGCGGCAAGGGCACGGCGCAGGAGAAGCTCGCGGTGATGGAGGAGTGCGGGATCAGGGTGACGCGCAATCCCGCCGAGATGGGGAAGACCCTGAAATCGGTATTACGTTGACGCAGGCACAAAGATACATTCCGTAGCAACCCCGCTGTCGCTGCTCGCGACGCTGCCGTACGCGGCGACGATATTCCTTTCGTCGTTCCTGCTGTTCCTGGTCCAGCCCATCATCGCCAAGCAGATCCTGCCGTGGTTCGGCGGCTCGGCCGCGGTGTGGACCACGTGCCTCGTGTTTTTCCAAAGCGTGCTGCTTGCTGGCTATGCGTATGCCGACTGGACGAGCCGCCTCGGCGCGCGCCGCCAGGTGATGCTGCACGTGGTGCTGCTCGCGGCGTCGCTGCTGTGCCTGCCGATCCTCGCCTCGAGCGGCTGGAAGCCGCACGGGAACGAGCAGCCGGTAGTGCGCATTCTGCTTCTGCTCGGCGCCACCATCGGGTTGCCTTACTTCCTGCTCTCTACCACCACGCCGCTGCTACAGGCGTGGTACTGGCGCCGCTTCCGAACCGTGGTGCCCTATCGTCTCTTTGCGCTTTCGAACCTCGCCTCGCTCCTGGCCCTGCTCGGCTTCCCGGTACTGTTCGAACCGGTGTTCAATCTGAAGGTGCTCGGCTGGGGCTGGTCGTTCCTGTTCGCGGCGTTCGCGCTGCTCTGCGCCGCCACCGCCTGGCTATCGCTGAACGGCTTCGAGCGCGAGGCAAGAGCAGTCTCCACGGCAGCGCTTCCCCTGAGGATCCAGCTCGAATGGCTCGCGTTGGCCGCGATGGGCTCGGTGATGCTGCTCGCCGTGACCAACCACATCACTCAGAACATCTCGAGCGTTCCCTTTCTCTGGGTGCTGCCGCTCGCGCTGTACCTGGCCAGCTTCATTCTCGCCTTCGACCACCCGCGCTGGTACGTCCGGTCGCTGTTCATCGGCGCGCTCGTAGTGCTCGCCCCGGTGATGGCGTACGCCATTCCCTCGCTTGACCTCCAGAAGGCGGCGCCGCTGTTTCTCGGTGGCCTGTTCGTCGCGTGCATGGTATGCCACGGCGAGCTCGCCCGGCTGAAGCCCGACCCGGCTCACCTCACGCGCTTCTACCTCATGGTGTCGCTTGGCGGCGCGCTCGGCGCGGTACTGGTCGCCATCGTCGCGCCGCTCGTGTTCGCCGGCTACTTCGAGCTCGGCATCGCGCTCGTCGCGCTCGCCTCGATCATCGTTTTGGTTAAGCGCCTGCGCTGGTTGGGCATCGCGGTGACCGCCGTCACCGCAGTCCTGGTCGGCCGAGGCATGCAGGACTACACCGACGGAGTTCGCGTTATGGGACGCGATTTCTACGGAGTGGTGCGCACGGTGGACCACGAATTTCCAGTGCCCTATCGCTCGATGTACCACGGCGGCATCATGCATGGCGGGCAGCTCCTGGGCGATTCTTTCCGCAATACGCCCGCCGACTACTTCAGCCCGAGCTCGGGCTATGGTCGCGTGTTCGCCACGCTGCGCGAGGTACACCCCAAGAAACCGCTCTCGGTCGGCGTCGTCGGGCTCGGGGCCGGCGTAATCGCGGCGTGGATGAAGCCGGGCGACCAACTGGTGTTCTACGAGATCAGTCCGCGCGTGGTGGACATCGCGCATCGCGAATTTACGTTCTTGCAGGATACTTTGGCGAAAACTGAAATCGTGCTTGGCGACGGGCGTCTGTCGCTGGAGCGCGAGCTTTCCCGAGGCTACGACGTGCTCGGCATCGACGCATTCTCTGGCGACTCGATCCCCATGCACCTGGTGACGCGCGAGGCGATGGCGATCTACGTCAAGCACGTCAAGCCGGATGGCGTGATCGTGTTCCAGGCGACCAACCGCTTCATCGACCTGCTGCCGGTAGTAAAGCGCCTTGCTGCCGAGTTCGGCCTCGAGGCGGTCAATGTCTCGGACGAGCCCGAAACGGGCGAGGGTGCTGAGTACTGGTATTCGTCAACCGACCAGATCATCGTGACCCGCAACCGCAAGCTGCTCGAATCGCCGCGCATCGCGCAGGCCGCGGCGCAGATCGACGATCGCGCGGATCTTCCGACCTTCACCGACGCGCACCACAACCTGCTGCGTATCCTCAAGTAACCCGGCGGCCGAGAAGATTCACCGGCATCGGGTTGCCCGCGGATTCCATGTCCCAAGCCTGGGCGGCAATCTTCCACGCCCCGTCCTGCTTCACGAGCAGCATCGCCTCGATGCCACGCGAGGTCTGCGACTCGTTCTCGACGGTCTCGCACGCCGCCATGGCGAGCGCCACGTTGCCGAACACGCGGACCTCGGCACCCAACGCGCGCTCCCGGAAGGTGCCCAGCGAGGTTTGCGCCAGGCCTTTCATGCGCTCCACAAACGCCGCGACCGACTGCGGCTCTGCCGGCCGCGCTGCGGGATAGAGTACGGCGTGCGGCAGGAAGTCGCCCGCGAAGCCCGCCCAATCCGCCGGGCGCTGCGCCGTCCAGCCAAGGCTTGCGAACTGCCGCTCGATGATCATCATGATTGCGTGCTCGTCTTCGCCTCTGCTCGGCCCTGCCATAGTCCCTCCCCGGCCTAGAATTCGGCCGTGGCTATTCTCCCCTTCAAGCAGGTCGACGTGTTCACCGACAAGCCGTTCCTCGGCAATCCGGTTGCCGTGGTGATCGGCGCCGACGGGCTCGATGCGCCGACGATGCAGCGCATTGCCTGCTGGACGAATCTCTCGGAAACCACGTTCCTGCTGAAATCGCCGGAGGCCGACTATCGCCTGCGCATCTTCACGCCGCGGCAGGAGCTGCCGTTCGCCGGGCATCCGACGATCGGCTCGGCGCATGCCGCGCTCGAGTCCGGTTTCGTCGCTCGAAAAAGCACCCTTGTCCAGGAGTGCGGTGCCGGCCTGATCGAGCTCTCGGTCGAGGACGATGGCCGCATTTTTCTGAAAGGGCCGGCGGCGAAGGTCGAGCGGATGGCAAGACAGATCCCCTCCATACCGCTCGCGCCGGCGAGCGCGGTGATGAAGGTCGACGTCGGCCCGGTGTGGGTCGTCGCCGAAGTGGCCGACGCCGGTGCGCTCGCCGCGCTCAAGCCCGACATGACGGCGCTCGCGGAGTGGAGCGAATCCCTGCGCGTGACCGGTGCGACGGTGTTCGCGCCTTCAGGCGACTCCCTGTCCAAGATTCACGTACGCTCATTCGCTCCGGCACACGGTATCCGCGAGGACCCGGTGTGCGGCAGCGGCAATCTGAGCGTTGCGGCGTTCATCAGGGAAAACGGGCTCGTCGAAACGTTTGGAGCGACTTACGTCGCGCGCCAGGGAATGGAGCTCGGCCGCGACGGCCGGGTATCGGTCCGGGTTGGCACGAAACAAATAGAAATCGGCGGCCACGCCGTGACCTGCGTGGAAGGCACACTCAGGATCTAGACGGCCTCGGTATCCGGCTCTCCGCAGTGCTTCAGCACCTCGGCGCGCACCCGGTCGCGCAGTCGCACGGCGGCGTTCCAGTCTTCGCCTTCAGGCGCGATCGAAGCGCCGAAGGTGACCGCCATAGGATGGCGGCGCGCGTACCAGGTGCCGTCGCGCAGCACCGAGCGCACTCCGCGCAGCGCGACCGGCACCACCGGGACCCCGGCTTGCACCGCGACCTGGAACGCGCCCGTACGGAACGGCATGAGTCCCGGCCGCCGCTGCAGCGTGCCCTCGGGAAAGATCGCGAGCGAGCGGCCGCGCTTCGCGGCATCAACGAGCTCATCGGCGTGATCGGCGCTTTTCTGCACGTCGAAGCGCTCGACGAAAAGACAGCCGAACCCGCGGAGCAGCAGACGCATCGCCGGGTTGCCGAGGAATTCGCGCTTGGCGATGAAGGCGTAATCGCGCGGCGCGAGGATCGATACCAGGATGAGCGCATCGAGGTAGCTCGTATGGTTCGGCGCCAGCACCACTGGTCCGCGCGGGATGTTCTCGCGCCCGCGCACGAGGACCGTAAGGCCGGACAGTCGCAGGAAGAGCCGCGCCATCACGCCGCCCACTTGCCATGCAAGCGCCACGTTCCGCGTCGCGGCCGCGGCAAATATGAAAGGCGCGGTTAAGGCAAACGCAAGGTACGCGCGGCCGGCGAACGCCATGCCGCGCGCGACCCGCCAGCCGCGGCGCAGCTGCGGCGCCACGCCGGCCGCAGCGAGGCGGATGAACTGCAGCCATACCGCCTGCGGCCGCACGGCTTGCGGGCCGCGCTCGTAGTAATCGCGCGCGGCGACCCGGCGAATCTTGCCGCTCGAGGTCTTCGGCACCGTGTGCGGTGGCGCTAGCACGATGTCGTCGACTGGCAAGCCGAGGAGGTTCAGTGCGAGGTCGTTGATCTTGCGTTTCAAGTCCTCCTGCGTCGAAGCGTCCGCCTGGCGGGTTTCGGCGAGCACCACGATGCGCTCGGTGCCGCTCGCCGGCTCCAACGAGCCGAACACCGCGACGCAGCCGCGCCGCACTCCGGGGATGTCGCCGACCGCCTCCTCGAGCTCGTAGGGGCTGATGTTTCGTCCGCCGCGGATGATGATGTCCTTTTCGCGCCCAGTCAGATACAACATGCCCTGGTCGAGGTAGGCGCGGTCGCCGGTATTCAGCCACCCGCGGTCGAAGAGCTCGCGCGTGGCTTCGGGATTGCGATAGTAGCCGCTGGTTGCCGATGGCCCGCGGAACTGCAGCGCGCCCTCGGAGCGGTCGGGCAGCTCGAGCCCCGCTGCGTCCACCACGCGCATCTCGTGGTCCGGGATCGCCCGCCCGCACGCGACGACCTTGAGCGGGGCCGGATCACCTTCGCGCGCGGGGGTCGCCTCGCCGGTGCGCGAGAAGTGCTCGCGATCGAGCAGGTCCATCTGCCAGGGCATGCCCGGTGGGGTGAAGGCGAGCCCGACCGAGCACTCGGCAAGGCCGTAGACCGGAGACATGGCTTCTTTTCTGAACCCCCAGCGCGAGAATTTGTCGGTGAAGCCGGCCATTGTCTCCGGGCTCACCGGCTCGGCGCCGTTGAACGCAAAACGCCACGACGACAGATCGAGGCCTTCCAGCTCGTGTTCCGGAATGCGCCGCAGGCAAAGCTCGTAGGAAAAATTCGGACCGCCGGAGATCGTGCCGCGGTGGCGATGGATCGCGCGCAGCCATTGGCTCGGCCGGGCGAGGAAGGCGAGCGGCGACATCAGCACCACCGGGAAGCCCCAGTACATCGTGGCGAAGCAGCCGCCGATGAGGCCCATGTCGTGGTACAGCGGCAGCCAACTCACAAACACGTCTTCCATGGTCGCCCGCGCCGCCTTGCCCATCGCGCGCACATTGGCAAGCAGGTTAGTGTGCGTGAGCACGACGCCTTTCGGCTGGCCGGTGCTGCCGGAGGTGTACTGGAGAAAGCCCGTCTGGCCGGAAGACGACTTCACCGGAACGAACGAAGGATCCGCGGAGAAGTCCGCCGGGACCATCACCGCGCGCAGCGACTCCACCTGCGCGCGCAGCAGCCAGGCGATAGGCTTCGCTTCGGGGATCGTCACCATGAGCGAGGCGCCGCAGCTTTTCAGGATGCCGACGTGGCGCGTGAGATGATCCTCGATCGTAGCGAGCCGCGCTGGCGGATAGAGCGGCACCGGGATACCGCCGGCGAGCAGCGTGCCGTAGAACGTGAAGAGGTACTCCTTAGAGGTCGGCAGCATGATCGCCACCGTCTGGCCCGGCATCAGTCCTGCCGCCGCAAACCCGGAAGCGTAGCCGAGCGAGCCCTGCCAGAGATCGCGATAGCTGATCTGCGTCTGCGCTTCGCCTTCGTAGAGCAATACGCCGAGACGGTCAGGCTGGCGCTCGACGTGGTACTCGAGCACTTCGATGAGCGTTTCCGCGCGCTCGGGCGGGCGCACGCCTTCGGTCTGCGCCAGGCTCGTCACCTTGCGGTCCGCCGCCTGCGGTGCGTGCCCCCGCGCGGCGAGCAGGAAGCGCAGGAGGTCGCGCGGCGTTTCGCTGGTGGCAAGCGCCTGCTCAGGCAGGCTGAGCGAAAATTCGCGCTCGAGGCGCAGCACCACCTCGACGCGCGCCAGGCTGTCGAGGCCGAGGTCGCGCTCGAGCGAGCTGTCGAGGGTGATGTAGGAATCGAAGCGCGGCCGCGCCTCGCGCGCCACCGCGGCGACGATCGAGAGCACGCGGTTGGGATCGAGGGCGTCGGGCATGCGCGGGCCGAGTGTACACGCGCCCGCGGGTGGATTTTCCGCGCGCATGAACGCCAGCGCTACGTCGAGCGCTTAGTGCGCGCACGCCGAGCGGGTGTATAAAATTCTATCGGTGAAGCCTTTAGTGTTTCCGCTCGAGCATCCGCGGTGGCCGCTACTCGTTTACCCACGCGCAGCCGAAGACCCGAAGCCGGAGTTCTTCGAAGCGCTGTTCACCCGTAACCGCTGGCCGGCGGCGTGGCGCAACGGAGTCTTTCCGTTTCACCATTTCCACAGCAACAGCCACGAAGTGCTCGGCGTCTACGAAGGCGAGGTGACGGTGCAGTTCGGCGGCGATGCCGGCATTGCGCTTACCGCGAAACCCGGGGACGTGATCATCCTGCCGGCGGGAACACGCCACAAAAAGCTTTCTTCGCGTGGCGCGCTCGGCATCGTCGGCGCGTATCCTGAGGGAAGCGACCCGGACACCTGCCGAGGGTCTTCGGACAAAGTCGAGGACGTGCCTCTGCCCGCCTGCGACCCAGTCTATGGTGCGGGCGGGCCGCTCTTCACCTACTGGCCTCCTCCAGGCGGTCGGTAGCCGGCGGCGGGGTACGCGAGAAGGTCGCGATTTCGGCGCGCAGCGCCGGCGTCATGTCGATTTTCGCGGAGTCGAGCGAGGCTCGCAGCTGCGCTGCGCTGCGCGCACCGATGATCGGTGCGGTGACCGCGGGATGCGCGCCGACCCACGCCACGGCGGCGGCCATGGGATGCACACTTCTCTCGCGACAAAAACCGGCGAACCTCGCCGCCGTCTCATGTACCCATCCCTCGCCATAGCGCGCCTGGTACATTTTGTTGGTGGTCAATCTGCCAGTCTGGTTCTCGGAATATTTTCCCGAGAGCAACCCGCCTGCGCCGGGGCTATAGGGGAACACCGATAGGCCGTTGGCGGTCGCCATCGGAAAAAGCTCGACCTCGGCCTGGCGCTTCACCAGGTTGTACATCGGCTGGATCGCCTGCAGGCGTGCCCAGCCGCAGCGTTCCTGGACATCAAGCGCGGACTGGGTCTGCCAGGCGGCGAAGTTGCTCACCGCCGGGTAGAGGACCTTGCCCGCGCGTACAAGGTCTTCCAGTGCGCGCGTCTGCTCCTCGAGCGGCGTGCGCGCGTCGTAGTGGTGCAGGTAGAAGATTTCGATGCGGTCGGTGCCCAGGCGCTTCAGGCTCGCTTCGAGCGCGCGGCTGACATGGCGGCGGGAAGATCCGCGCGCGTTGACGTCGGTGCCGGTCGGGTTGAAGCACTTGGTGGCGATGACCAGGTTTTCGCGTTCGCTGCCGCGCATGAGCTCGCCGAGGATCTCCTCCGAGCGCCCCTGGTTGTACTGGTCGGCGGTGTCGAAGAAGTTGATGCCGGCCTCGCGGCAGGCGCGGTACATGCGCGCCGACTCCTGGGGATCGGCATCGCCGCCGAAGGACATCGTGCCGAAGCAAAGCTGCGACACCTGGACTCCGGTACGCCCGAGCAACCGATATTTCATCCGGAAAGTCTACCTTGACCGCAGTCAAGAAAACCGTGCGCGCCCCTGCCCGATAATAGGCCCTCGGCATGAAAACCAAAGTCCGTCCGATTCCCAAGGGTCGCGCCGTCGATCCGAAGGCGTTGCAGGACGTGCAGGCGCTGCTCGGCGATGCGCCACGCCGCCGCGACCTGCTGATCGAGCATCTGCACCGCATCAACGACCGCTACGGCTACTTGAGCGCCGCGCATCTCGCCGCGCTCGCGCAGGAGATGGCGCTTGCGCTCACCGAAGTCTACGAGGTGGCGACGTTCTACCATCACTTTGAGGTCGTGAAGGAAGGCGGCCGCGCGCCCGCCGCGCTGACCGTGCGCGTGTGCGACTCGATTTCCTGCGAGCTCGCCGGCGCGCGCGAGCTTCTTGGAGCTTTGAAATTCGGCAATGAAGTTCGCGTCCTTCCGGCGCCGTGCGTTGGTCGCTGCGAGGTCGCACCCTGCGTCGTCGTGCACCAGAACCCGGTCGGCAACGCGACTTTGGACTCGGTGAAACGCGCGCTGGAGCGCAAGCAATTGTCTTGTCCGGAAACGAGCTACATCGACTACGCGCAGTACCGCAAGGCCGGAGGCTACAAGCTCATCACTGACTGCCTCGCCGGTGAGCGCACGCGCGAAGAGATCACGAAAATCATGGAGGACTCCGGGCTGCGCGGACTGGGCGGCGCCGGCTTCCCGGCGGGACGCAAATGGCGTCTGGTGGCTGCAGAGCCCGAGCCGCGCGTCATGGCGGTGAACATCGACGAAGGCGAGCCTGGCACGTTCAAGGACCGCTGGTACCTGGAGCGCGACCCGCACCGCTTCCTGGAGGGGATGCTGATCGCCGCCTGGTGCTCCGGCGTAGGCGAGATCTGGATCTACCTGCGGGATGAATACGCCGGCTGCAGGCAGATACTGGAAAGAGAGCTTTCCCGGTTGAAAGCGCAAGCGCCGTGTGCACTACCTCCGATCCATCTCCGGAGGGGCGCAGGCGCGTACATCTGCGGCGAGGAATCCGCCATGATCGAGTCGATCGAGGGCAGGCGCGGCATGCCACGCCTGCGGCCCCCGTACGTTGCACAGGTAGGTCTGTTCGGTCGGCCGACCCTGGAGCACAACATGGAGACGGTGTACTGGGTGCGTGAGATCGTCGAGAAGGGGGCGCAGTGGTTCGCCGCGCAGGGGCGCAACGACCGCAAGGGCCTGCGCTCGTTCTCGGTGTCCGGCCGCGTGAAAAAGCCAGGCGTTCACCTCGCTCCCGCGGGGATTACGCTTGTTGAGCTGATCGATGAGTTCTGCGGCGGCATGCTGGATGGCCACGAACTCTACGCCTACCTGCCCGGCGGCGCCTCCGGAGGTATCCTGCCCGCGTCGAAGGCCGACCTCCCCCTCGACTTTGATACGCTGCAGCCGCACGGCTGCTTCATCGGCTCGGCGGCGATCGTCGTGCTGTCCCACAAAGACAAGGCGAGCAAAGCGGCAGTCAACCTGATGAAGTTCTTCCACGACGAGTCGTGCGGCAAATGCACCCCGTGCCGGGTCGGAACGGGCAAGGCGGTCGCGCTCATGGAACAGGCGAAATGGAACCAGCCGCTCCTTAATGAGCTCTCACAGGCAATGATGGATGCTTCGATCTGCGGCCTGGGACAGGCCGCGCCGAATCCGGCCCTCAGTGTCATGAAGTACTTTCCGCACGAGGTGCAGTGATGGAAAGAATCAGAGACTCCCAGCTTGCGATGATGCCGATCGAGTTCAAGCTGAACGGCGAGACCGTGGTCGGCCGTCCCGACGAGCCGATCATCACCACGGCGAAGAAGCACGGCGTTGACATCCCGCACCTGTGCCACGGCGGCAACCAGCGCTCGGACGGCAACTGCCGTGCCTGCATGGTCGAGATCAAGGGCGAGCGTGTCCTCGCGCCCTCGTGCTGCCGCTTTCCGACGCAGGGCATGGAAGTCACCACAAATTCGCCGCGTGCCCTGACCTCGCAGAGAATGGTGCTCGAGCTCCTGCTCTCGGACATGCCGGAGCAGGAGTACACGCTGGACAACAGGCTTACGCAGTGGGCCGGCAAGCTCGGGGTCAAGAAAAGCCGGTTTTCCCGAAGAGAGCAACCCAAGTCCGACCTGTCCCACCCGGCCATGGCGGTGAACCTGGATGCCTGCATCCAGTGCACGCGCTGCGTGCGCGCCTGCCGCGAGGTGCAGGTGAACGACGTCATCGGCTATGCCGGGCGGGGCGACCACTCCAAGATCGTGTTCGACTTCGACGACCCGATGGGCGAGTCGACCTGCGTGGCGTGCGGCGAGTGCGTGCAGGTGTGCCCGACCGGCGCGCTCATGCCCGCGCGCGGCGTCGGCTTGCAGAAGGCCGACAAGACGGTCGATTCGGTGTGCCCGTTCTGCGGCGTCGGGTGCCTCCTCACCTACCATGTCAAGCAGAACAAGATCATCTTCGTGAACGGCAAGGACGGCCCGGCGAACCGCCATCGGCTGTGCGTGAAAGGGCGCTACGGCTTTGACTACGTGCACCACCCGCACCGGCTGACGAGGCCGCTGATCAGGAAACCCGACGTGCGGAAGTCGGCGGACTTCGTCGTGGATCCCGGTAGCTGGTCCGACGTGTTCCGCGAGGCCTCTTGGGAGGAAGCCCTGCAGAAAGCCGCCGAGGGGCTGAAACGCATCGGGGAGCAGGACCGCTATGCGCTCGCGGGCTTCGGCTCGGCGAAGGGTTCGAACGAGGAGGCATACCTTTTCCAAAAACTCGTGCGAACCGGCTTTGGCACGAACAACGTCGACCATTGCACGCGTTTGTGCCACGCCTCCTCGGTGGCGGCGCTGCTCGAGGGAATCGGCTCGGGCGCGGTGTCCAACCAGGTGAACGATGTGGCGAACGCCGAGCTCATCTTTGTTATCGGCGCCAACCCGACCTCGAATCACCCGGTAGCGGCGACGTGGATGAAGAACGCGGCCAAGCGAGGAGTGAAGCTGGTGTACGCCGACCCGCGGCGCGGCGAGCTCTCGCGCCATGCCTGGCGCTTTCTCCAGTTCAAGCCGGACACCGACGTCGCGCTTCTCAACGCGATGATCCATACGATCATCGATGAGAACCTGGTAAACGGGGATTTCGTAAGAGACAGGACTTCCGGTTTTGAGGCGCTGAAGGAAAACGCCAAGAACTTTTCTCCCGAGAAGATGGCACCGATCTGCGGCATCCCGGCCGAGACGATCCGTGAGGTAGCGCGCACCTTCGCCACCGCGAGGGCGTCGATGATTTTCTGGGGCATGGGGATCTCGCAGCACATCCACGGCACCGACAACGCGCGCTGCCTGATTGCGCTCACGCTCATGACCGGGCAGGTAGGCCGGCCGGGGACCGGCCTGCATCCGCTGCGCGGCCAGAACAACGTGCAGGGCGCCTCCGATTCGGGCCTGATCCCGATGATGTACCCGGACTACCAGCGCGTCTCCACACCCGAGGCGCAGCAGCGCTTCGAAAAGCTCTGGCGCACGGCTCTCGACCCCGAGCCCGGTCTCACCGTGGTCGAGATCATGAACTCGGCCTACGACGGCAAGATCCGCGGCATGTACATCATGGGCGAAAACCCGGCGATGTCCGACCCGGACGTGGAGCACGCGCGCGCCGCGATGGCGAAGCTCGAGCACCTGGTAGTGCAGGATATCTTCCTCACCGAAACCGCGTACCTCGCCGACGTGGTGCTGCCGGCGACCGCATGGCCGGAGAAGGACGGCACGGTGACCAACACCGACCGCATGGTGCAGCTCGGACGCAAAGCGCTGCAGCCACCGGGCGAGGCGCGCGAAGACCTCTGGATCATCGTGCAGATCGCGCGTCGCCTGGGATTGGATTGGAACTATGAACACCCCAGGCAGGTGTTCGACGAGATGCGCGGCTGCATGGACTCCATCAAGGGCATCACCTGGGAGCGGCTCGAGCGCGACTCGTCGGTGACCTACCCGTGCGAGAACGAGGGCGACGCCGGTCAGCCCGTGGTGTTTCAGACGCACTTCCCGACCGCGACCGGACGCGGGAAATTCGTTCCGGCCGACCTGATCCCTGCGGCCGAGCGACCCGACGCGGAATATCCAATGGTGCTCATTACGGGGCGCCAGCTCGAGCACTGGCACACCGGCGCCATGACGCGCCGCTCGGGCGCGTTGGACGCGATCGAGCCCGAGCCGGTCGCCTCGCTTCATCCGCTCGATCTTGAAAAGATCAAAGTCAAGCCTGGACAAGTGCTCAGCGTCGAATCTCGACGCGGAAAGATCTCGCTCTACGCGCGCGCCGACGCGGGCACGCCACGCGGGGCGGTTTTCATCCCCTTCTGCTACTACGAAGCGGCGGCGAACCTGCTCACCAACCCGGCGCTCGACCCGTACGGCAAGATTCCCGAGTTCAAGTACTGCGCGGTGAAGGTGGTGAAGGGCGGAGCTCGCCCGAGCGATCCGGGCTACGGCAAAGGGCGTACACTCGCGGAGCTTTATCGATAAGGGCGCTTTCCACTAGCCCCGCTCAGAACAAGATGAAAATTCTCGTCGCCGTCGACGGCTCGGCGCCGTCGCTGAAAGCCGTGCAATTGCTCGTCGAGCACTGCGACTGGTATCGCAGCGCGCCGGAAGTAGAGCTCATCACCGTGCACCTGCCGGTGCCCAAGCTGCCGCGCATGAGCGCAGCGGTCGGCAAGGGCCAGATCGAGCGCTACTACAAGGAGGAGGGTGAGGCGATGCTCGCGGCCGCGCGCAAGAAGCTCGATGCCGCCGGCGTTCCCTACCAGGCGCATATCCTCGTCGGCCCGGTGGCCGAGGCGATCGTCAAGCATGCAAACGACAAGCGCTGCGACCTCATCTACATCGGCACGCATGGCCGCAGCGCCCTCGGCAAGGCGCTCATCGGCTCCACCGCCACCAAGGTGCTGCACATTTCGGACATTCCAGTCCTGCTGGTCAAATAACTGATTTCCTGGAGAGCGAGGCATGGCGTCGGACATTGAGATTGCACAGGCAGCAAAAATGCAGCGCATCGCCGCAGTGGCGCGCGAGAAGCTCGGCATCGCCGAGGAGCACCTCGAGCCCTACGGTCACTACAAGGCCAAGGTCTCGCTCAAGTACCTGGACACACTGAGAGGCAGGAAAGACGGCAAGCTGATCCTCGTGACGGCGATGACGCCGACTCCGGCCGGAGAAGGCAAGACCACCACCACCGTGGGCCTTGGCGACGCGCTCAATCACATCGGCAAGAAGGCGATGATCTGCGTGCGCGAGCCCTCGCTCGGGCCGGTGTTCGGCGTCAAGGGCGGCGCCGCGGGCGGCGGCTACGCCCAAGTGGTGCCGATGGAGGACATCAATCTGCACTTCACCGGGGACTTCTCGGCGGTCGCGCTCGCCCACAACCTGCTGGCGGCGATGGTCGACAACCACATCCACCACGGCAACGAGCTCGGCATCGATCTGCGCCGTATCCAGTGGCGGCGCACGATGGACATGAACGACCGGGCGCTGCGCGACATCGTGGTCTCGCTGGGCGGCACGGCGAACGGCTACCCGCGCGAGGACGGCTTCGACATCGTGCCGGCTTCCGAGGTGATGGCGATCTTCTGCCTCGCGAGCTCGCTCGAGGACCTGAAAAGGCGCCTGGGCAACGTCGTGATCGGCTATACGCGCGAGCAGAAGCCGGTGACCGCGAAGGAGCTCGAGGTGCACGGCGCAATGACGGTGCTGCTCAAGGACGCGCTCGCGCCGAACCTGGTGCAGACGCTGGAGAACAACCCCGCTTTCATCCACGGCGGCCCGTTCGGCAACATCGCCCACGGCTGCAACTCGGTGATGGCGACGAAGGCTGCGCTCAAGCTCGTCGACTACTGCGTGACCGAGGCCGGATTCGGCGCCGACCTCGGCGCCGAGAAATTCCTCGACATCAAGTGCCGCAAGACGGGTCTCGTGCCGAACGCCACGGTCATCGTCGCCACGATCCGCGCGCTTAAGTACCACGGCGGGGTCGACGTCAAGGAGGTGAACAAGGAGAACCTCGCCGCGCTCGAGAAGGGGCTCGTCAATCTCGAGCGGCACGTCGACAACGTAGCGAACGTCTATAGCATTCCCTGCGTGGTGTCCTGCAACCGCTTCAGCTTCGACACCAAGGCCGAGATCGAGCTGGTGCAGTCGAGGATGAAGAAGCTCGGCGTGCCGTTCGTGCTTGCCACGCACTGGGGTGACGGGGGTAAAGGCGCCGCCGAGCTCGCGAGGACGGTGGTCGAGCTGTGCGGCCAGCCGTCCAAGCCGCGGTTCGTCTACGAAGACTCCGATCCGCTGTGGGAGAAGATGGAGAAGATCGCAAGCAAGGTGTACCGCGCTTCCGGGCTCACCGCGGACGCAAAAGTGCGCGCTCAGGTGAAGCAGCTCCAGGACTCGGGCTACGGCCACTACCCGATCTGCATGGCGAAGACGCAGTATTCGTTTTCGGCCGACGCGAAACTGCGCGCGGCGCCGTCGAATTACTCGATCAATGTGCGCGACGTGCGCCTCTCCGCCGGCGCAGAGTTCGTGGTGCCGGTCCTGGGCGACATCATGACCATGCCGGGCCTTTCCAAGGTGCCTTCGGCGACCAAAATCGATCTCGTGGACGGAAAAGTCGTCGGCCTGTTCTAGAATTAGCCGATGCTCGGCGAGATCCTGACGCAGGCCTTCTGGATCGGCCTGCTGAAAATCATCGGCGTCAACATCATCCTGTCGGGCGACAACGCGGTGGTGATCGCGTTGGCGGCGCGCTCGCTGCCGGCGAAGCAGCAGAAGGCCGCGATCTTCTGGGGCTCGGGCGCGGCGGTGGTGATGCGGATCATCCTCACCGTGTTCGCGGTGGCACTGCTCACGCTGCCGTGGCTCAAGCTCGTCGGTTCGTTGCTGCTGTTCTGGATCGGCATCAAGCTCCTTATCCCCGAGGAGGACACCGCGGACATCGACGCGAGCGACAACCTGATCGCCGCGATCAAGACCATCCTGATCGCCGACCTGGTGATGAGCATCGACAATGTGATCGCGGTTGCCGCCGCGGCGGGCGGTAGCCTCACGCTTCTCATCCTGGGCCTCGCAATCTCGATCCCGCTCGTAATCTTCGGCTCGACGCTGCTGCTGCGTCTGATGGAGCGCTGGCCCGTCATCATCACGCTGGGCGGAGGGCTGCTTGGCTTCGTCGCGGGCGAGATGCTGGTCACGGACCCGGCGCTCAAGGACTGGCTCGCCGGGCTCGGTGTCGCGTTCGATGGAGAGAAGCCCAAGGTCGGCGGCATGAGCCTCGAGGTGATTTGCGGCGCGATCGGCGCAGTCATCGTAATCGCCGCCGGATCGTTGCTCGGCAGGCGCAAGGCCATGAAGGCCGAGGTGCACGAAGCGGCCGTCGAAACTGAGCGGCCAAAGTCTTGACCGCGGTCATGGCTGGCGCTTAAGAGGGAGCATGAGAATCCCGGCGCCAGCGCCACGGACGAATGGTGCAGCGCAACGAAGGGTGAACTAGGAGGAGCTATGAAACTGAAGTTTCTTGCAGCAGCACTTGTCATGGCAGCGCCGTCGCTCGCCCAGGCGCAGTCCTGGGAGCCGACGAAGAATGTCGAGTTCATCATCCCCGCAGGAACCGGAGGTGGCGCCGACCAGATGGCGCGCGCGATCCAGGGCATTGTCGCCAAGCACGGCCTGATGAAGCAGTCGATCCTGCCGATCAACAAGGCGGGCGGCGCGGGCGCCGAGGGCTTCCTTGACGTGAAGAACGCGGCCGGCGATCCGCACAAGATCATCATCACGCTGTCCAACCTCTTCACCACGCCGCTCGCCACCGGAGTGCCGTTCAACTGGCGGGACCTCACTCCGGTGCAGATGCTCGCGCTCGACAACTTCGTGCTCTGGGTTAACGCCAAGACGCCGTACAACTCTCCGAAGGACTACATCGAGGCGGCGAAAAAGGCGGGACCCGGGAAGTTCAAGATGGCGGGCACCGGCGCGAAGCAGGAGGACCAGATCATCACGGTCGCGATCGAGCAAAAAACCGGCGCGAAATTCACCTACATTCCGTTCAAGGGCGGCGGCGCGGTGGCGACGCAGCTCGTCGGCGGCCACGTCGACTCGACGGTGAATAACCCGATCGAGGCGGTGTCGCAATGGCGCGCCGGCAACCTGCGCCCGCTCTGCGTGTTCGAGCAGAAACGCCTGCCGTACAAGGCCAAGGTGACTGACGAGATGTCGTGGAATGACATCCCGGTTTG
>DASTPE010000067.1:0-32410 GCA_035762345.1 Burkholderiales bacterium | reverse complement strand
CCGGATCCGTGCCGGCTGCAGGTTCGACACGACGACAACCTGCAGCCCGAGCAGGGCCTTCGCTTTTTCTGCAGCCGGCTTGGCCTCCACCCCCGGTTTGCGAGCGCGAATGAACGCGCTCATGAACTTCCCGTCGACCTGCGAGCCAAGTCGAGCGACATCCATTCCCTTGTCCTTCAGAAGCTCTTTCGCGTCGTCAGCCCGGTAGATTCGCGTCGGCTCGACGCCAATCTGCTCGAACCCTGCGGCCGCAAGCTTCGCTCGATTATTCGTCTTCTTCGAGCGCGCCTGCGCCGCAACCACCCATGCGAGCATGCTGCTCGCAATCTCCGCAGACACGCCGCCCTTTGTGACGACATCGGAGACAGCGAGGACTCGGAACGCCTCGCGCAGCACCCGGTCCTTGTCGGTCGCGAGGTTGATGACGCAATTGGAGTCCGGCACCTCACCGGAGGTCCTCACAGCTTGTAGCCGAACTTGCGCAGCATCTGTTTGCGCGTAGCGATGTCGGATTCAGCTTCGACGCCCTTGCTCTTCATACCGTCAATGACGCCCAGGATGCCGCGCCCGCTGTCGGTCTCCGCGACGACCACTTCGACCGGGTTGGCGGTGGCACAGTAAATCGCGCATACCTCGGGCACGGCTTTGATGGTGTTCAGAATGTTGATTGGAAAGCCGCTGCTCATGAAGATAATGAAGCAGTGACCGCAGGCGAGCCCGAGGGCATTTTTCTTCGCGAGATCAAGCAGCGCCTCGTCGTTGCCGGTCCAGCGCACCAGCGCCGGACCGCTTGACTCGCAGAAGGCGATCCCGAATTTCATCTGCGGCACCGTCTGCACGATCGCTTCGTGCAGGTCCTCGATGGTCTTGATGAAGTGCGACTGTCCGAGGATGAAGTTGATGTCAGCCGGCTTCTCAATGGAGACGGTTTTCAGTTCCATGCGCAATCTCCTTCGTTTGATGCACTCGTAGCCAGCGTAGCACTTTCACGAGTGCGCCTGAGCGTAGTCCACTTCGGGTCATCCACCCGTGAGCGAGTCGACGCCTGATTTATCCGCCTAGGAAGCAAAGGGTCATGGACTCAAATGCTGCTAAGCGCGCCCGGAGGTACTTCAAAGTCAGACGGCTGGCGATCCCCTCGCTGCCGTTTGTCGCTTCAGCAGAGCGAGTGCCCGGTTCTCGCTGGACTCGTCGTGAAAGGAGTCCTTGGGCCGTCGCCTGCACGCATCGAAGTCCTTGCTGACCGCAAGCATGAGATTGCAGGGTGCGGAGATCTGGACTATACGAGGATAGAAAGGCCCGTGGGGACGGGGCGTTCGGGCGCAGGAAAGGAGATTAGCCATGCCCAGTTACGTCATGCTCGCAAAATTCACTGATCAAGGAATCCGCAATATCAAGGAGTCGCCGAAGCGGCAGGAAGCGTTCCGCAACCTGTGCGAGAAGGCCAACGTCAAGGTGAAGGACGTTTACCGCACGATGGGACGCTATGACGTCGTCGCCGTTTTAGAGGCTCCGGACGATGTCACTGTTAGCGCGGTGCTTTACTCTCTTGGAGCGCTCGGCAACCTCCATACTGAGACGCTGCGCGCCTTCACGCGGGAAGAGACCGACAAGGCCATCGCCAAGATGGCATAGATCTGCGTACGGATAGATTGAGAGTTCGCTGCCCCCGTCCTGTCTCCACCCTTTCGATTGCTTCACAGCAAAGCGCTCGATCCCCCGGCTGTCCGTTTAGCACTGGCATCGCTATGTAAATTGCGCCCATATATAACTAACCATAGCGAGGGGGCTCCCATGGGCTCCGACAATGGGGAAATTATCGATAGTGCAGAACGGTACTCGCTAGGAGGCGCCTGCGACTAGCCGCTCGATCTCGGCCGCGAGCGCCACGGCGTCGTCGCTGAAGTAATGGGTGTGGCCGCCCGCCCCGAGGCAGAACTCGGTACGGTCCCCGGCCCGGCGCGCCGCAACTTGCCCGTCGGGATCGACGGTCGCAATGGTGAAGCGCGACGCGTCCGTGTGCGGTGTCCAGAGGAAGCGACCCACATAATCGCCCGAGCGGCAGGCATTGACCCATTCGGTTGCGCCGACGTCCGCAGCCGCAGGCCCGGCATTCGCAAAGCCTCGCTCGCGCGAGCCCATCCACCGATAGAGAAGCGGAAAGCGCTCCGCGTACAGGTCGCGCAGCGGCGAGCCTACGGTGACGAGCGCAATGCGCATGCTACCGACGACATCCCGCAAGCGACCCTGCACATGCAGGTAGCGGAAAAGCTCGGCGCTGATCACGCTGCCCTGGCTGTGCGCAACGATCACGAGGCGCGCATAGCCTGCGTCGCGCAGATGGGAGAGCAATGAGGCATAGCGCGAATAGATGCGCGCCCGCGGCGGCTGCCGGTTGGGCGGATCGGCGAAGTAATTGTCGATGTCAAGCACTGCGTCGATCCCTACGCGCAGGCGCCCAAAGGTCTCGGTAAAGCGCGAACCAAGCGCGGCGATGGTCAGTGCACCTCCGGCGAGCCACTTGCCCGTGGCAACCAGTGTCTCGCCCTGAAACATGTCGAGTAGACGCACGAGCCAATCGAGGTCTCCTCCGATGTTCATGGCATCGCCGAATTCTTCGAGGACGAATGCGAGGTAAAGGGCGCCGCCGGCAATCGCGGCCACAGGGATAAGCGCCGTGAACGCCTCTCCGAGCGCCCGGACCCCACCGGTGAGCCAGTTTCCGAGGCGCCGCGCCCATTCGGCCGCGCCTTCTATCGCGCCGCTTTCATCAACGTTCGTACTCGGCTTGATCTCCTCGATCAGCGACGGCAGCAGGACTAGCATTGCCGCGGCGACCGCGAGCGCGAAGCCGGCCACGAGTGGCGTGAAAAAGCCGCCGAGCGCCTGCACCCGGTCATCGAGAAAGAACGCAGCCGACCGATAGCCACGGCCGAAGAAATGCGGCAGGTAGAGAAAGTCCGAGAGCGCACGCCCGGCGATGTAGCTTACGACCGACCACAACACGAGGCTCAGTACGGCAAAGAGCCCGGTGGAGCCGATGAGGGCGAGCCGCGCCGTGTGCAGCGACGCCCGGGCCGCTTGGTCGCATCCGCGGCCGAGCCAGAGTCCAAGCGTGAGGGCGATAATCTGCACGGCGACGAAGACGGCCCACACGATGAGTACACCGCCATAGAGCATCTCGCCTGTGCTAAGACCGCTGAGAAGCATCCACTCGATCTCCGTAGTGGGGCGCACGAGTTGGCCGGCGATCCACACCATGAGGACGGTCGCCAGCACGATTACGTGACCGAGCAGCCGAACGCCGCGCGTGACACCGGAATAGCGCTCGATGAGATACCCACCCAGCAGACCTATGCCCAGCGCGCAGGCCACGAAATAGACTACGGGCGCCACACCCGCGGCGAGAGCCAGAAACGCGAACGCGAGACTGAAGGACGCGATCGCGAGGAGAAGCGCGAGCTTTGCCCATCGCGCAAGCCCGGGCGCCCCACGCAGCCAGGCAAGCACAGCAAGCCCCGCCAGCACAACGCCTCCAAACCCGAAGACCGCAGCGACAAGTTGTCCCCGAACGTCCGGATGAACCAAGGCTGCTGCGCCAAACACGATCAATAGCAGCATGGCGAGCTGCAATAGCGCGGCCGGCCCCTTCATGATCCAGGCCATCCAGGCGTGAAGGCGCTGGAGCAGGCGCCAGGCTCCTCCCCCGTTCGTACTGAGCGCTACGTGGTCGATGACATCGGCCGCAAGCGTGCTCAAATGGAAGAACAGCTGGTAAAGCGATGTGAGCGCGCGCAGGCCGCCCGTACCGAGGCGCGACAGATCGGCCCAATACATCTCGTACACGTCGAGCGGGCGGCCATCCGCGCGGCGGCGGAGCCGGACCCGCGTGGACTCGTAGAGTGCATCGCTTTCCGGCAACGCGAGGCGCCCGAGCAGGTAATCGTTTAGCGCCATGCCGAGATCCTGCGTCTCTGGCGAAGGCTGCTTCGGACCTTGCGCCCTCACCTCGGCCGACTGCTGCGCTTGATAGAAGCCGCTCGGCGTCCCCGGACGCTGGCGCGACGAGGCATCCTGCAGGACGCGGTCTCCCGGCGGCAACGGTTCGACCGGTACCAGCACATCCTGCATCTCGCCCTGCACGTAGGAGGCCCTGTCAGGCCCTCCTCGGCAGAGAAGCCGCGCAACTTCCCGCACCGTCTGGCGCGGACGCTGATCGGCGATGCCGTGCGCCACGACGATGGCGACGCGATCGGTCGCGCTCATTGACCGATCACCATCGAGCTGCTCGGGCATGCGGCACCTTGTTTTTGTGTGCGTTCTTCCAGTGCACTGTATGCCCGCACCGGAGACGGGTCAACGCAAACACCGACGGTGAAAGACGGCACGCTGCTCGTCTTCCCTTCGTATCTGTATCACTCGGTCGATACCAACTCCAGCGGCGAGATACGGGTAAGCCTGAGCTTCAACCTGATGTCTTCCAGGTTTACTGCTGCATTGAGCAGGCCGTTGTGGGGCGATGAATAAGGCAGCGGGCGCACTCGATCACGCGCACTGAGCTTTGCGAAACCCCTATCAAAGGTAGGGTTCACGTGCTGGAATCTGGTGCAAAGTCCATCACAACCCTACAGGGCAAGTGGTTGAACACGACGCGCGGTAATGCGAAAAGGTCATATCGGCTTTCAGCGCGCGCATACTTAACACATGGCGCGCATGGTCAAGTGCATCAAGCTCGGACGTGAGACGGAGGGGCTCGATTTCCCGCCCTATCCCGGCGAGCTCGGCAAGCGCATCTTCGACAACGTGTCGAAAGAAGCGTGGAGGCTGTGGCTCGAGCACCAGAAGATGTTAGTGAACGAGAACCGGCTCAACCTCGCCGACAAGAAGGCGCGCGACTACCTCGCGCAGCAGATGGAGAACCATTTCTTCGGCAGCGGCGCCGACGTTGCCTCCGGCTATGTCCCGCCGTTACAGAAGTAGGCCGTAGAGCGCGCGAACACGTTCCTCAATGTCCGCATGGACACCGATTCGCCGCGTCCCATCGAGATCAAGCTGCACCAGAAGTCGCGGCGAATGGAGCTCGTGTTCTCGGACGGCAGCCAGTTCGAGTTGAGCTATGAGCTGCTGCGCGTGTACTCGCCTTCCGCCGAAGTGCGCGGCCACGGACCCGGCCAGGAAGTGCTGCAAGTCGGCAAGCGCGACGTGGATATCTCGTCGCTCGAACCGAGTGGCAGCTACGCGGTACAGCCGACATTCTCCGACGGGCATAGCACGGGCATCTATTCTTGGGACTATTTGTACTGGCTGGGCAAGAACCGCGAAACGCTGTGGCGGGAATACCTCGAGCGCCTCAGACAGGCCGGGGCGAGCCGCGAGCCGGGCCCGGGTCCTTTCGAGCAGCGGCCAAAATCAAAATAGCTATCCATGTTGTCCCAGCTTGCCCCACTTCCTGCACCCTCCTTCAAGGTCGTACTGATAAACCCCTATGAGCTGGGGCGGCAGCCGTTTGCCCTGGCAGAGCCTGCCGCCTGGCTGAAGAGCGAGGGCTTTACGGTGACCTGCCTCGATCTTTCGCTGCAGAAGCTCGATCCCGAAATTCTGGAAGACGCGGGCCTGGTGGCCCTCTATGTGGGTATGCATACCGCGACCCGCATCGCGGTACAGGCGCTGCCCCGCATCAAAGAGCTCGCCCCGAAAGCGCACCTCTGCGTCTACGGGCTCTACGCGCCCATGAACGAAGCGCTGTTGCGCGGCCTGGGCGTGGGCACGGTGCTCGGCGGAGAACTGGAGCCCGCGCTGGTTTCCCTTTGCGAGCGACTCCGGGCTAATGGAACGGCGATGGCCCAGAGCGAACGGGTCATCAGCCTGGGCAGGGTGCCGTTCGTGGTGCCGGACCGCAGCGGCCTGCCGAAGCTCTCGCGCTACGCTCACCTGGTGCTCCCGGACGGATCTACCCGAGTCGCCGGATTCGCCGAGGGAAGCCGGGGTTGCAAGCACTTTTGCCGGCACTGCCCCGTCGTCCCGGTGTACCAGGGAAAGTTCCGCATCGTTCCGGTAAGCGTGGTGATGGCAGACATCGGGCAGCAGGTGGAAGAAGGCGCAACCCATATCTCCTTCGGCGACCCGGACTTCTTTAACGGTCCCACCCATGGCCTGAGGCTCGCGCGCGCCTTGCACGAAGCATTCCCGCACGTCACGTTCGACGCGACCATCAAGATTCAGCACCTCATCGATCACGCCGGGCTGCTGCCCGAGTTGCGCGCGCGTGGATGCCTGTTCATCACGTCCGCCGTGGAAGCCGTGGACGACGACATCTTGCGCCTTCTCGACAAGAACCACACCAGCCGGGACTTCGACCGGGCCGTGGCGCTCACGCGCGAAGCCGGGATTGCGCTCGCACCGACCTTTGTTGCCTTCACCCCCTGGACGACGCTGGAAGGCTACATCGCGCTGCTCGAGCGGATCGTGGAACTGCAGCTCGTGGAGAGCGTGCCCCCAGTGCAGCTCACCATCCGGCTGCTCGTTCCCGAAGGCTCTTGGCTTCTGAAGTTAGCCGAGTTCAAGGAAGAGCTCCTCGCCTTCGATCCGGCGCTCCTCGGCTATCCCTGGATCCATTCCGATCCCCGGGTGGATCGTCTGCAGCAGAACCTGCAAGCTGAAGTGGCACGATGCGAGCAGGAAGGTGTTGCGCGCCGCGAAGTGTTCGCTGCCATTTGGCGCATGGCGCATGAAGCTGCCGCGCGCCCCGCGCCAAAGCTCCCGCGCGACCTGGGAGCTCCGATCCCCCGTCTATCCGAACCGTGGTACTGCTGTGCCGAGCCGACCGATCAGCAGCTCGAGTCTTTCTGATTGCCTAGGGACACAACAGTGAGCAAGCCGTCGAGGCCCGCGGAACTTAACCGGACGTTTACTGGCCTGCCGGACGAAGAAATCTATGTGGCCATTCCTGGCGACAAATGGGAAGCTGTCCTCGAGAAGCTCACGGAAGCGCACGAAGCCAACGCGGTGATGGAAAGATATTACTGCGATCGAAAGACGCAGCCTTAGCCATGAAACGCGTCCTGCTGCTTCTGCCCGCGACCGGCTACCGCAACAACGACTTTCTTGCTGCCGCCCAAAAGCTGGGCGTGGAAATCCTGGCCGCGGCCAACTACTGTCACCAATTGGCCCCATCCTGGGGCCTGTCTCCCATCATGGCACTGCATTTCGACCGGCCGGAGGAGGCGGCGGACACCGTGCTGCGGGAGATCAACGGCATTCCGGATGCCGTGCTGGCAGTGGACGATTCGGGAGTGGAGCTCGCGGCTATGCTTTCGGAGCATCTTGGCCTGCCAGGAAATCCCGCGCAAGCGGTGCGCCGGGTGCGTGACAAGCTGGCGTTCCGCCGACTGCTCCAGGAACGGGAGTTCCTGTGTCCCGAGCTCCATCACCTGCCGACGGCAGAAGATCCCCGCAAACTGCTTCCTGACTTGAAGTTTCCTGTGGTGGTGAAGGCCCGACGTCTATCGGCAAGCCGCGGCGTGATCCGTGCCGACGATCCTGAAGAACTGATGCGGGCCGTGAATTGGGTGCGGACCATCCAAACCCGTGCCGACCGCGATGCTCAGGAGCTTGGCCTCATTATCGAGGACTTCATTCCGGGGCACGAGTACGCCTTGGAAGGCAGCCTGCAACGAGGTGAGTTGACCACCCTCGCCCTGTTCGACAAGCCCGATCCCCTGGACGGGCCCTACTTCGAGGAAACGCTCTACATCACACCGTCGCGGCTGCCAGAGGCACTTCAGGACCGTATCCATCAGGAGGTGGCCCGCGCCTGCCGCGCTGCCGGACTCATGACTGGGCCAGTGCACGCTGAAGTGCGAGTTAATCACAAGGGTATCTGGATTCTGGAGGTCGCGGCTCGCTCCATCGGCGGCTTGTGCGGGCGCGTGCTCACACATCTCCTGGGCATGAGCCTGGAGGAGTTGATTTTGCGCCAAGTGGTCGCCGAATCGCCCCCGACTGCGCTCCCGATTGCCGCCGAGGGCGGCGCTGCGGGCGTGATGATGATCCCGATTCCACGGCGCGGCATTTACCGCGGGCTCGAAGGTCTCACCGCAGCTCAGTCGGTACATGGCGTCACCGGCTTGGCCATTACGGTGGAGCCCGGCCAGATCATTGCGCCGCCTCCCGACGGGGCGAGCTACCTCGGGTTCATCTTTGCCCGGGGGGCGAGCCCCGCGGATGCGGAAATGGCGCTGCGTATCGCCCATCGCCGGCTGTACTTCGATATCCGCCCCGAGTATCCGGCGACGCTAGCGCCTGCCACCGAGACGCCGTGAGACTGAATCCGCAAGACCTGGAAAAGATCGCCGACCTCACGCTGGACCACTACAACCGGCGTGCCGAAGATTTCTGGAAAGGCACGCGCGATCACGACGTCAGCCAGAACATCGAAGCGCTGCTGCGAGCCATCGAGGGTGAGCCGCCGTTCGCGATCCTCGATTTTGGCTGCGGGCCGGGACGCGACCTCAAGGCCTTCGCCGAACTCGGTCACACCGCGGTAGGTCTGGAAGGCGCCGCGCGCCTGGCCGGAATGGCGCGCGCCCACAGCGGCGGCGAAGTATGGCAGCAGGATTTCCTCAAGCTCGATCTGCCTGATCGCCATTTCGACGGCGTCTTCGCCAACGCGGCGCTTTTTCATGTACCCAGCCAGGAGTTGCCGCGCGTGTTGCTGGAATTGCACGCCGCACTGAAACCGCGGGGTGTGCTGTTCGCCTCCAACCCACATGGCCATAACGAGGAAGGCTGGAACCGCGGACGCTATGGCGTTTATCACGATCTTGAAAACTGGCGCTGCTACATGTCGACCGCCGGGTTCGTCGAGGTGACTCACTATTACCGCCCTAACGACCTGCCGCGCCCACAGCAGCCCTGGCTGGCAAGTGTCTGGCGCAAATCGGGGTAAAGGCGCTGCACTGAACGAACGCAAGGGGCGGAGTAAGGCTTTGAGAACTCGGCTCATTCTCCCGCACATCGGAGAACGAGCCGGTTCGCAGCAGACTGTTTAGCGGGCACGGAGTATCTGCTGCGCGCGTCGCTAGGTCGAGAGCAGCATGAACAACCTATCGAGAAATCACACCTAGGCCGCGCGCTGCACCTCGAATGCGGCGAGCGCGCGACGGAACTCCTCGAGTGCTTCGGCGCTCACCTCCGCGCCGCACTCATAGCAGCAGTTTGTCATGCGGTCGAACCAGCGGCAGCCGCACTCGTCGCAGGCGAGCTCGGGTGCCCCAGCCGGATTTGTAAAGATCACCGGCAGGTCCCGAGGAAGGGCATCCCCAGCCACTCCAGGAAATCTTCCCAGCCGTGCTCGCGCAGCTCCTCCCGCCGGCGCAGCACCATGAAGCGCATGCCGCCGATGCGTAACTCGCGCTTAATGGCGCGCAGCGGCTCTTCGGCGGCAAGCGCGGCTTCCATCGTGCCGTCGTTCGCGACGAGAAGGAGATCGGACGCGAGGCCTTGGTAACCGCTGAACTCGCCGGCGCGCACCGTCATGCGTTCTTCTTCACGCACCCAGACAAGCATGGGTACAGGATCGCACACGGCCATCGCCGCGCGGCGCCCGACGATCGCGAGGCTCGCGTTCGGCTCAATCGGTTCGAAGAGCTCGCCGTGCCGGTCGAGCACGCCCTGCCATGCCGCGAGCATCAGATGCGCACTCCCAGTCGATAACCCTCGTGAATCGCGGCGTCGAGGCCGCGCGGCATGAGCGCGTCGCCACAGCCGTGCAGCTCGTCGACCACCCATTCGAACTCGGTGAAGAGCTCGTGATTTGCCTTTCGCGGCGCGGCCGCGATGACCATGTCCGCCGCAAGCATCGTTTCTTTGCCCTTCGCGTCGAGGATGACCGCGCCTTCGGCGCTGACGCGCTGCAGGCGCGCGGAGGTGTAGACGCGAATCCCGAGCTCCTCGACCCAAGTCGTGTGACGCCACTTGAAGGTCGGCATGACGTCGCCGCCGATGCGCTTCTCGCGCTCGACGATCGTGACCTCGGCGCCGCTCTTGCGCAGCGACTCACCGAGCACCAGGCCGATCTTGCCGCCGCCGAGGATGACGACGCGGCCGCCCGCCTGCACGCGTCCGTGCGCCACGGCGAGCGCATCGACCAGGCGCTCGTGGCCTTCGATTCCGGCGTACGCCGTCAGGTCGATGCGCGAGCCCGCGGCGACTACGCAGACATCGTACTGGTGCAGGAGGGAGCGCATCAGCTTCGCGTTCGCCTCGGTATTGAGCTTCACCTCGACGCCAAGCTTCTTTGCCATGACCTCGTAATGGCGCACGACCCCCATCAAGTCCTCAGGACGCGCGAGGTCGTGCGAGGCGAAGGCGTGGAGATTGCCCCCAATGCGAGCGTGCCTCTCGTACACCGTGACCGCGTGGCCGCGCTTCGCCGCCGTGATCGCGTACTCCATCCCCGCCGGGCCGGCGCCGATGACCATGACGCGTTTCTTTACCGCGGTCTGCGTGATCGCGTATTCGGGCTCCACCTCGTGGCCGAGCGCCGGATTCATCGTGCAGCTGTACGGCAGGTCGCGGAAAAGCCGCGACAGGCAGTTGAGCGAGCCGATGCACGGGCGCACCTCATCGAGCCGGCCCGCCGCCGCCTTGTGAACCAGCTCCGGATCGGCAAGGAGCGGTCGGCAGACTTCCCAGAAATCGAACTCGCCGCGCGCCAGGCACTCGTTCGCCATCACCGGGCTTGGCAGGCGGTTGCCGAAGGCGATCGGGGTTTTCGGGCAGGTCTTCTTCGCACGCTGCGCGAGGTAGTTCCAGTGGCCCGGCGCGACGTCGCGCCCGATCGAGGACTCCGGCGCCTCCTGCCAGCCGACCGTGACGCTGATCATGTCGACGCCTGCATCGGCCGCCTGCTTCATGAGTTCGAAGCACTCGTCTTCGCTGTTGCCACCCCACTGGTCCATCAGCTCGGCGCCGCTTAGCCGCACCACCAGCGGGTGCTCCGGCAGCGCCTGCTTCACCGCGTCGATAAGCTCGCGCATGAAGCGGCCGCGGTTCTCGATCGAGCCGCCGTATTCATCCGTGCGCTGGTTCGTGAACTTGGAGTTGAACGACGCAAGAAGGTAGCCCATAAAGCTCGTCACTTCGACACCATCGAAGCCGGCCTTGATGGCGCGCTTGGCGGCGTCGACGTGCTCGCTGATGCAGCGCTGGATATCGTCCTTCGACATCTCGCGCGGCGGCCGGAAGTGCGGCAGCGTCTGCGGCACAACCGAGGGCTGCACGCAGTAGCCAAGATCGATACCGCCGTAGCGCCCTGCGTGCAGGATCTGCTGGATCGCCACCGAGCCCGCGTCGTGGATATAGCGCGCGATGGTCTCGAACTGGGGCAAAAACTTGTCGTCGAAAAGCGCGATCTGGCGGAAGTAGGCTTTGCCCTCGCCACGCGGATCGGGATACGCGCCCTGGTTGGTAATGATGCCGCAGCCGGTGCCGGCAATGACGCGCGTGCGCGCGAGCTCGCGCGGCGTGATGAAGCCGTCGCGCGTGTTGTAGTTCGACACGCAGCAGGCGCCGTACTTGATCAGGTTGCGCGTCGCATAGCGGCCCAGGCGGCCGGGACTGAAGAGCGTCCTGAGATCGCTCATTGGGCGACCATGCCCGCGGGCAGGCTTGCTTTACTTGAGGTAGATCAGAATCCGAGCACCTGCCTAAATGAGCGAGCCGCGGTTCACCATGCCGCCGTCGATGGTGAAGATGGTGCCGGTCGTGTAGCTCGAACGATCGGAGGCGAGCAGCGCCACGGTCGCGGCGACCTCGTCCACCGTGGCAGCGCGGCCGAACGGAAAGCCCTTGGCGAGCTCCGGCCATCGCGATTCATCGCCGAATTTCCGCTTCGCTTCTGTCTTCATGAGCCCCACGAGGCGCTCGGTCGCCACCGGACCCGGGTTCACGCCGACCACGCGGACGCCGTCCCGGTCGCTCTGACCGCCCAACGCGCGCGTGAAGGCCATCAGCGACGCATTGCACGCCGCGCCGGCGATGTAACCGGCGTCGGGCGCCTCGCCGCCGTTGCCGAGGATGTTGATGATCACGCCTTTGCCGCGCGCCTTCATCTGCCGGTAGAACTCACGACACAGATTGATGTAGCCGAAGACCTTGAGGTCGAAGGCGGCGCGGAAGCGCTCCTCGTCCACCTCGAGCAGCGAGCCGCGCGGAGTCGAGCCGGCGTTGTTGACGAGGATGTCGAGCGCCGGACATTTCGCCGCCAGCTCCTGCGCGCAGCCGCGCCGCGCAAGATCCATCGGATAGCTGTTCACGGCCACGCCGTACTCGCTCGCCAACTTCTGCTGCGCGGACTGCAAATCCGTCTCGCTGCGCGCGACGAGGTGCAATGCGCAGCCCTCGGCGGCGAGATAGCGGGCGATCGCGAAGCCGATGCCTTTCGAGCCGCCGGTGATGAGCGCCGAGCGCCCTCTGAGCTGTAGATCCATCACTTGCCTTCGATCTCGATGTAATGGGTCTTGTGCGCGTCGCGTGGCAGTGTGCCTGGCGCGAGCCATTCGATCGCCGGCGCGACGCGCAGCTCGCTGCGGAAGCGCTCCATCAGCTTCTTCTCCACGTCCGGCGAGCCCTCCACGCGCAGCCGCAGCGGCGGTTCGACCGCGGGTCCAGGGCGCGAGAGCCGGATGCGGAAGTGGCCGGTGACGCTCGGTGTGAACTGCAGCAGCAGATTGCGGATCGCTTCGGGATAAATGTTGACTCCCTTTACGATCAGCATATCGTCGGTGCGCCCGACGATCTTGAAGCGCATGCCGGGCATTCCGCAGGGACAAGGCTTGGTCCACACCTGAAGCAGGTCGCCCAGCGCATAGCGCATGAATGGCCCGCCTTCCCAGTCGATGAATGTGAACACCATCTCGCCGACCGCGCCTTCCGCGAGCTCGATCGGCTGCTTCGTGTGCGGGTCGACGAGCTCGAGCACGCAGTGATCCTCAGAGACGAAGTGCATGCCCTTGTACTCCTCGGGCGGCTCGTCGCACGAGATGCCGTGGAACGCGTGGCCGCCGCCCGTGTGGTCGAACACCTTGGCGCCGAAGCCCTCAGCGAGCTTGCGCCGCACCGCCGGACTGCCGCCGCCCGGCTCGCCGACGCAGAAGAACCATCGGAAGCCGAGCTCGCGCGGCGGCTTTCCGGTGTGCTTCTCGCACTCGTCGATCAAGTACTGGCCGAACGAGGGCGTGGCGATCAGCGCCTGCGGCCGCGTGAGGTGCGTGAACTCCAGCACCCGGCGCGTGCCGCCCTCGATGCCGACCGGCACGACGCAGGCGCCCAGATGCTGGATGCCATCCGACAGCGGCAGGCCGCCCGTGAACATCGAAAGTGAGACCGCCTGGATCATGACGTGGCCGGGACGGATGCCGGCGCGCCAGTACTTGCGCGCGTGCATCTCGTTCACCACGGCGACGTCGTGCGCCGTCACCGTATATAGCGTCGGTATTCCGGTCGTCCCCGAGGTCGCACTGACGCGCACAATCTTCTCCGGCGGCGCGCAAGCGAGCAACGCGAACGGCGCGCCGAACTCGGCGAGCGAGCGCTCCTGCACCTGGCGGTGCTCGTCCTTCGTCATGAGCGGCACGCGGGTGAAATCTTCGAAGCTCCGGATGTCGTGCGGCGCGATGCCGGCCTTGTCCATCTTCTCGCGGTAGTAAGGCGACCCCTGATAGTTGTAGGCCACCTGCCGCTGCAGGCGCTCGAGCTGCAGCCGCCGCATCTCCTCTCGCGGCATGCGCTCGATACGCTCGTTCCAGAGCACGCGCTCAGCCATCAGGCTGGCAGATCTCGAAGAGAAGGCCGCTCGCGTTATCGGGCTCGAAAAAGGCGACGCGCCCGTGCACACCCTGCCGCGGGAAGCCTTGCATCGGCGTGAAGCCGGCGTCGCGCAACGCTCCGATCGAGCGCTCGGCATCTTCGACGGCGAGCGAAAGATGATTCAGACCTATGCGCTCGCCCATCACGCGGCGCGCGAAGTCGGCATTGCTTGTGTACTCGAGCAGCTCGATGGTCACATTCTCCGCCCGGAACTCGGCGACGCGCAGGCCGACGTCGGGCAGGTCCTTGCGCCGCGCTTCGCCGAAGAGCACGCCGAGCTTCGCGACTGCCGCGTCGAGGTCGGAAACAATGATGCCGATATGATCCACGCGCGTCATGCTCTGCTCCTGAGCTCGGCGGTGCGCTTGGCGTCGATGGCAGGCGGGTTGCCCTCGATCCAGACGCCGTAATCTTCGCGCGCCGATTCGACGCTCACGACACCGCTTGCGACGTCGGCGAGCACGAGCTCCGGCGGCCGCTCGCGCGGATCGCCGTAACCGCCACCGCCGCCGGCGAGCTGCCGGAAGAGCGTGCCGGCGGGGATGTCGCGGACGATTTCCTTGGTCTTCACCGTTCTCGTCCGCCCGTCCGGGTAGGCGAGGGAAATCGAATTCCTCGACCCCCGCCTGCCGCCGAAGAAGCCGAAGGCGCGCGCCTCCTCCTCCACGCCGTCGCCGAAGGCAACGCCCATCACGTTCTCGCCGCGAATCAAGAACTCGGTCTCGACGCCAAGGCCGCCGCGCCAGCGGCCCGCGCCGGCGGAGTCCGGGAGGTATTCATGCTTGATCAGGAAGTGCGGATCGTGGATCTCGAACATCTCGTAGTCTTGGGCGAGGATGCCGCCGGCGCAGTTGATGAGGCCGATGTGATCGTAGCCATCGGCGCCCCACGTGGCGCCCGAGCCGCCCTTCAAGGAGAGGAACAGGATATCGACGTAAGGCCGCTCATGGCGCGGATCGTGGCCCGAGACGGCGAAGCCGAGGAAGCGGTTCCAGCCCGCGGTGACCATCTTCGGCAGCGCCTGGGAGAAGGCGCGGAAGATCGCATCGGAGGTCGGGCCGGTGATCGAGTTGCCGAAGGTCGTCGCGGCGGGGAAGCGAGCGTTGAGGAATGAGCCTTCGGGATTCACGATACGGATCGGCCGCAGGATGCCATCGTTGTGCGGGATGTCCGGGTTGATCAGCATCAGGAACGTAAGCAGCAGCGCGGAGGCGGTCGCGGAATACGGCGCATTGACAAAGCCCGGCGTCTGTGGAGATGAGCCGCTGAAGTCAAACGTGACTTCGTCGCCGCGCACCGTGACCGCGAGGTTAATCTTCATTTTCGTGCCCTCGGTCACGCCGTCGTAGAACGCCCAGGATTCGCCGCGGTAGGTCCCATCGGGAATCGCGCGGACCTCCTTGCGCACCATGCTTTCCGTGCTATCGAAGAGCTGCTCGAGGAGCTCGCCGAGCCGCTTCGCGCCGAAGCGCTCGACGAGCGCGAGATAGCCGCGCTCGCCCACCGTGCAGCCGCCGACCTGCGCCTTGATGTCCTCCTCGACGATCTTCAGGCGGATGTTGGCGAAGATCAGGTTCCAGACGTCGCGGCGCAGCTTCCCGCGCTCGTAGATCTTCACCGCCGGGATGCGCAGCGCCTCCTGCCACACTTCGCGCGCCTCGGGGTTATAGCCGCCGCGCACCGCGCCACCGATGTCGGCCTGATGCCCCTTGCACGCCGCCCAGGCGACGAGCTCGCTGCCGTGGAAAATCGGCTTGAATACCGCCACGTCGTTGTTCTGGTTGCCGCCGCTGAAGACATCGTTGTGCAGGATGACGTCGCCGGGATGGAGGTCGTCGCCGAAGAACTTCAGCACGTTCTGGCAGGCGGGCTGAAGCGCAAACGCGAGCACGGGGATGTACTCCGTCTGCTCCAGCATGCGTCCTTGTGCATCGTAGAGGCCGGTGACGAAGTCGCGCGCTTCGTTGAGGATCGGCGAGCGCGTCGTGCGAAGGAGCGTAAGGCCCATCTCCTCGGTGATGGACTTTAGGCGCCGCTGCAGCACCGAAAGCTGAATCGGATCGAGCTTGGCCCTGTTCATAGGGTGAGGACGCAACTACCGAGCGGATCGTATTGCGCGGTCGCCCCGCGTGGCACGACGATCGTCGTGTTCACGCTCTCGATCACCGCCGGTCCGGCGAGCCGATTGCCGTGGCCCAGCCGGTCGCCGTCATAGACGGGCACCTTGGCGAATCGGCCGGCGTCCGGGAGGTAAGCCGCGCGCGTGCCCTTGTACGCCGGCTTCGGGCTCGCGGTGCGGCGCCGTTCGCGCGCAAGCGGCGCCTTGCGCGTCACACCGATCGAGCTCACGCGCAGGTTGAGGAGCTCGACCGGCGTGCCTTCTTCGCGTAGCGCATAGCCATAGAGCGCATCGTGCCGCAGATCGAAGCGCTCGCGAATGGCGTCCCAGTTCTGCAGAAGCTTCGCGTCCACGTCGACGCTCACCTCGTGGTACTGGCCGAGGTAGCGCAGGTCCATGCTGTAGCGCAGACGCTGCGCCGCCGGTGCAATGCCCTCGGATTTCAGCGTGGCGCGCGCCTCGCGCTCCATCTCGGCGAGCAACGCCTGGACGCGAGCATCCTTGGCCTTGGGCAGCAGCTGCGAGCAGCTTCGCACATGGTCGTGCTTCAGATCGGTGCGCAACATTCCGGCCGCGCAGAAGATCGATGAATCGCGCGGCACGACGATGCGCCGGATGCCAAGCTCGGCGGCGATCGCCGCGCCGTGGATCGGCCCGGCGCCGCCGGCGCAGACGAGCGGGAACTCGCGCGGGTCGTAGCCCTTCTGCACGGAGATCTCGCGGATCGCGGAAGCCATGTTGACGTTGATCACCTGCACCATGCCGTGCGCGGCTTCGGCAAGGTCCATTCCCAGGGGCTCGCCGATGCGGCTCGCGACCGCGCGGCGCGCGGCCTCGGCATCGAGCTTCATGCGCCCGCCGGCGAAATACTCCGCCGACAGGTAGCCGAGCACGAGGTTCGCATCGGTGCATGTGGGCTCGGCTCCGCCACGGCCATAGCACGCGGGCCCCGGGTCGGCGCCCGCGCTCTGCGGCCCCATGCGGAGCAGGCCGCCGTCGTCGATCCACGCGATCGATCCGCCGCCCGCGCCAATGGTATTGATCTCCATGCTCGGCAGCGCGAGCGCGTAGCGGTTGACCATGCCGGAGGTGGTGACGGCGGGTTGCGCGCCGCGCACGAGCGCCGCATCGAAGCTCGTGCCGCCCATGTCGACACTGATGAAGTGCTCGTAGCCCAGGGCAAGCCCGGCGGCCGGGGCTGCTGCCGGACCGGAGAGCAGCGTCAGCGCCGCGAGCCGCGACACCGTCGGCGGCGCGGCGACGCCGCCGTTCGACTGCATGAGGAGCAGCGTGCCGCCGAAACGAGCGCCGTCGAGCTGGCGCGCTAGATTGGACAGGTAACGCGCGAGGATCGGCCCGACGCCGGCGTTCAGTACCGTCGTGCTCGTGCGCTCGTAGAAGCGCACCTGCGGCAGCACCTCGGAGGAGGTCGACACATAGGCCTCGGGAAGCGCCGCGCGCACGAGGCGCGCCGCTGCCGCCTCGCTCGCGCGGTTGGCGTGCGCGTGCAGGAAACAGATGGCGATCGCCTCGATGCGCGAGCCGCGGCAGCGTTCGATCGCGGCGGCGACGTCCGCCTCCTCGAGCGGCGTGACCACCCGGCCCTGGACATCGACGCGTTCGGTCACCGGCAGGCGCAGCTCCCGCGGCACGATCGGCGGCGGCGGGTGATAGCGATTGTCGTACATCTCTTCGCGCACGCCGCGGCGCATCTCCAACGCATCGCGGAAGCCACGCGTCGTGAGAAGCGCCGTGCGCGCGGTCTTGCCCGTAAGGACCGCATTGGTGGTGACGGTGGTGCCGTGCACGATGAGCGCGGTCTCGCGCATCAGCCGCTCGAAGGGGACGCGCGCCATGGCCGCGAGCGCGGCGAGGCCGCTCATCACGGCGAGCGACGGGTCGGCCGGCGTCGAGAGCTCCTTGTGCACCCAGGTGCGGCCGCGGCCGTCCATCAGCAGAAAGTCGGTGAACGTGCCGCCGACGTCGATTCCGACCTTGAATTTCACAGCCGGGATTTTCGCCCGGAACCGGCGCACTAGAATGCCGGTGATGCGAATCGCTGTGCTGGGAGGCGGACACGGCGCCTACGCGGCCGCCGCCGATCTTGCGGGGCAAGGCCATGAGGTGCGGCTGTGGCGCCGCGACGCCAAGGCTTTCGCGCCGGTGCTGGAGAGCGGCGCGATACGGCTAAAGGACGTCAAAGGTGCGCGCAGCGTGCGCCTCGCGGCCGCGACCACCGACATTGGCGCGGCGCTGCGCGGCGCAGCGCTCGTGCTGATTCCCGCGCCGGCCACAGCGCAGGCCGACATCGCGCGCACCATGGCGCCGCACCTCGAGCGCGGCCAGGTCGTGTTCTCGCCGCCCGGCACGTTCGGCAGCTATGCGATGGCGCGTATCTCGGGCGCGCGCGAAGCGATATTCGCCGAGACCGGGACGCTGCCCTATCTCGCGCGCAAGCACGCGCCCGACGAGATCGCAATTACGATCCGCGCGAAGCGGCTGCCGCTCGGCGTGTTCCCCGCCCGGCGCACGAGCGAGGCGCTGCAGATCATCGGCAATGCCTATCCGGTCGTGCATCCGATCGAGGACGCGCTGTCGGCAGCGCTCATGAACGCCGGGCCGATCATCCACCCCCCGCTCATCCTCATGAACGCCGGGCCGCTCGAGCACTTCGAGCGCTGGGACATCCACAACGAGGGCACGCAGCCCTCCATCCGCAGCGTCACCGACGCGCTCGACGGCGAGCGCATCCGGCTGCGCGAAGCGCTCGGCTATGCGCCTTATCACTACCCGCTGCGCGACCACTACACGAGCGATCGCTGGATGTACGGCGACGCGCACGACCGGCTCACCGAATCCGGCGACTGGCGCGAGCACATCGATCTGCGCACGCATCGCTACATGCGCGAGGACATCGCTTTCGGCCTCGCCTTCCTGGTTTCCGTAGGACGCTGGGCAGGCGTGGACACCCCGGTCGCGGCGGGGCTCCTCGCCATCGCCTCGGCGGCGCTCGGCGAGGATCTATACGGCAATTCACCCCGCACGCTCGAGGCAATGAAGCTCGCTAGTCTCGACCGCGTGGCAATGAAGAAACTCTTGTACGAAGGGCTTGGCGCGTGAGCGCACTGCCGATCATTGGCTCGCTCGGCGCCGGTCGCATGGGCCGCGGCATCGCGCACGCGTTCGCATATGCCGGACACGAGGTCGTGCTGATCGACGGCAAGCCGCGCGAGAGCAAGGCGGCGGCGCGGTTGCAGGAAGAAGCGCTCGAGGAGATTCGCGCGAGCCTGACGGCGCTGGCCGATGCAGGCGGATTCGACGCCCGCGAGATCGATGCGATCATGAAGCGCATCCGCTTTGCGGCCTTTGACCATGCGAAGAAGGCGCTCGCCGAGGTCGATGTGCTGTTCGAAGGCGTGCCGGAAGTGCTCGAGGTGAAGCGCGCGGCATTCGCGTTTGCGGGCGATTACCTGCGGGCCGACGCGATCGTCGCCTCCACGACCTCGACCATGCTCTCGAGCGAGCTCGCTTCGCTGGTGGCGCGCCCCGAGCGCTTCCTCAACTGCCACTGGCTGAACCCGGCGTATCTCATCCCGCTGGTCGAGCTCTCGCCCCACGCGCACACCGACCCGGCGGTGACCGAGCGCATGAAGCGCCTGCTCGAGGCGATCGGCAAGAAGCCAGTGGTGTGCAAGGCGGCGCCGGGGTTCATCGTGCCGCGTCTGCAAGCCATTGTCATGAACGAGGCGGCGCGCATGGTCGAGCAGGGCCTTGCCAGCGCCGAGGATGTCGACCGCGCGGTGCGCTACGGCTTCGGCATCCGCTACGCGACGATGGGGGTCATCGAGTTCATCGATTACGGCGGCCTCGACATCCTCTATTACGCCAGCCGTTACCTCGCCCGGGCGCTCGCCGAGCCTCGCTTCGAGCCGCCGGCGATCGTCGAGCGTTACATGCAGGAAGGCCGCCGCGGGCTGCGCGAGGGGGCGGGGTTCTTCGACTGGAAGGCGGTCGATACGCCGCGCTATCGCGCCGAGGTGCTGGCCCGGCAGCTCGCGCTGCTTCGCCACCTCGGGCTCGCCGCGCAGCCCGGCTCGGCGCTGAAGGCGGTTGTTTGATCCAGCGCAATTGACAGCCCACGACGTAGGGTTATAGATACCGGGCTGAAGATCACCAACTAAGGAGGGGACCATGCATCGAAGGCTCAGCATCGCGCTTCTCGCGGCCGGAGCGCTCAGCGCAGGCGCTACGCATGCCGACGTAACGGTCGGCGTGACGCTCGGCGCGACTGGCCCCGGAGCGTCGCTCGGCATCCACTACAAGAACGCGTTCCAGCTGATGCCGAAGACCCTCGGCGGTCAGCCGATGAAGTACATCATCCTCGAGGACGGCTCGGACGCGACCAACGCGGGCAAGAACGCGCGCAAGCTCATCAGCGAGGACAACGTCGACGTGGTGATGGGCTCCAACGGCGTTCCCTCCTCGCTGCAGATCGCGCAGGTGGCGACCGAGACGCAGACGCCGTACCTGTGCCTCACGCCGATCAACGTCAAGCCCGACCAGTACAAATGGACCTTCTCGGTGCCGCAGCCGACCGAGCTCATGATGAGCGCGGTGGCCGAGCACATCAAGATGAACGGCGTGAAAACGGTCGGCTTCATCGGCTTCTCCGACGCCTGGGGCGACCTCATGTACAAGGCGACCGAGCACTGGGCGTCCAAGTACGGCTACAAGGTGGTAACGAACGAGCGCTATGCGCGCGCCGACACGAGCGTCACCGGGCAGATCCTGAAGATCATGGCGGCCAATCCGGACGCGGTGGTGGTCGGGGGCTCGGGCACCGGCGGCGCGTTGCCGCACATCGCGCTCGTCGACCGCGGCTACAAGGGCAAGATCTACCACAACCACGGCACGGTTAACGCCGAGTTCATCAAGGTCGGCGGCAAGAAGGTCGAGGGCGCGATTGCGCCGACCGGCCCGCTGATCGTGCCGGAGGAGCTGCCGGCTGATCACCCGGTGAAGAAGGTTGCGCTCGACTTCACCACGCAGTACGAGAAGACCTTCGGCGCCGGCACGCGCAACGCCTTCGCCGGCTACAGCGCCGACGCGGTGTATCTCCTCGGCGCCGCGATTCCGGAAGCGCTGAAGAAGGCGAAGCCGGGCACGCCGCAGTTCCGCCTCGCGCTGCGCGACGCGCTCGAGCAGGTGAAGAACGTCACCGGTACGCACGGCGTCTACAGCCCGAGCGCCGACAACCACAACGGCCTCGACGAGCGGGCGCGCGTGCTGGTGCGCGTGGAAAATGGCACTTGGCGCTTGATGAAGTGATGCGCCTCGGCTAGGCGCTGAAGGGGACGGGTGACCGTCCCCTTTTTGTTGGCATGAACACCGACATCTTCCTGTGGCTGGTGCAGGACGGCGTCACGAACGGCGCGATCTACGCGCTGCTCGCGCTCGCGCTGCTGCTCGTCTTCGCGGTGACGCGGGTGATCTTCGTGCCGCAGGGGGAGTTCATCACCTTCGCCGCGTTGTCGCTCTCGCTCCTCGAGGCGGGGCGCACGCCGGGGACGATCTACATCCTCATCATCGGCGGCCTGGCGGCGGCGGTGATCGATGGCTTCGCCGCGTTGCGCGAGCGCGCCTGGCGGCGCATGCCGCGCATCGCCGCGCTCTATCTCGCGCTGCCCCTCGCGGTGGCGCTCGCCGTCGCCTGGGCCGCACCGCGCAAGCTCGACCAGTGGGTCCAGGTGCTGCTCGTGCTCGCGATGGTGATGCCGCTCGGGCCGATCATCTACCGCATCGCGTACCAGCCGCTCGCGAGCGCCTCGGTGCTCGTGCTGTTCATCGTGTCGATGGCCGTGCACTACGTCCTGACGGGCCTCTCGCTCGTCTTCTTCGGCGGCGAGGGGCTACGCGCCTCTCCCTTCTGGGACGCGAAGTTCAATCTCGGCCCGATCGAGGTCAGTGCGCAAAGCCTCTGGGTGGTGGGCGCGAGCCTCGTGCTGATCGTCGCGCTTTGGCTGCTCTTCGAGCACTCGATATACGGCAAGGCACTGCGCGCCACCGCGATCAACCGCGTCGGCGCTCGGCTGGTCGGCATTCCGACGGCGCTCACCGGGCATCTCAGCTTCCTGCTGGCGGCGTTCATCGGCGCCGCCTCCGGCATCCTGATCTCGCCGATCACGACGCTCTACTACGACACCGGGTTCCTCATCGGCCTGAAAGGATTCGTCGGCGCCATCCTGGGCGGCATGGCGAGCTACCCGCTCGCCGCGGTCGGCTCGATCGCGCTCGGCCTGCTGGAATCCTTCTCGTCGTTCTGGGCGAGCGCGTTCAAGGAGGTGATCGTCTTCACCTCGATCATCCCGATGCTGGTATGGCTGTCGCTGCGCTCGCGCCACGTGGAGAAGGAAGAGGAATGAACCGCGCGCACGCGGCGCTCACGCTTTTCGCGGTGTTCCTCGCCGCGGCGCCGCTCTTTCTGTCCGAGTTCTACGTCACGCTCATGAACTACATCGGCCTCGCGACGCTCGTCGCGCTCGGCCTCGTGCTCCTCACCGGCGTGGCGGGCCTCATGTCCTTCGGCCAGCAGGCCTTCGTCGGCTTCGGCGCGTACGCGAGCGCGTTGCTGACGGTCCACTACGGCGGCTCCCCCTGGCTCGGGCTCGCCGCCGGCCTCGCATTGACCGGGCTCATCGCCGCCGTTCTCGGCGTCATCACCGTGCGGCTCTCGGGCCACTACCTGCCGCTCTCGACCATCGCCTGGGGAATCAGCGTGTTCTTCCTCTTCGGCAACCTCGAGATCCTCGGCAAGTACAACGGCATCGGAGGCCTGCCGCCGGTGCGGCTTTTCGGCTGGACGATCGACACCGGACGCGAGTCCTACGTGCTCATCTGGGTCGTGGCGCTTGCGGCGCTGATTGCGGCGCGCAATCTCCTCGATTCGCGCTCCGGGCGAGCCCTGCGCGCGCTGCGTTTTCGCGCCACGATGGCCGAGAGCTTCGGCATCGACACCGTGCGCCTGAAGCTCGTCATCTTCCTCTATGCGGCGCTTTTCGCCGCGTTGTCGGGCTGGCTGTACGCGCATTTCACGCGCTACGTGAGCCCGGGCGCCTTCACTGTCAACATCGGCATCGAGTACCTCTTCATGGCAGTGGTCGGCGGCGCCAGCCAGGTGTGGGGCGCGGTGATCGGGGCGTCGCTGCTCACGCTGCTCAAAGAGTGGCTGAAGGACATCCTGCCGAAGTTCTTCGAGCAGAGCGGCAACTACGAGGTGATCGTGTTCGGCCTGCTGATGCTGCCGCTTCTGCACCGCGCGCGCGACGGCCTGATGCCCATCTTCGCACGCCTCGGCGCGCCTCATGCACAACGTGCCGGTGCCGTAGCGCCAGCCGAGCCGCTCGCGAAGCGCGCCGAGCCCGCGGCCGGCGTCGCGCTTCTTTCGCTTGCCGGCGTGCAGAAGAACTTCGGCGGCCTGGCCGCGGTGCGTGCGCTGTCGTTCGACATGCGCGCGGGCGAGATCGTCGGACTCATCGGCCCGAACGGCGCCGGCAAGAGCACCGTGTTCAATGTCGCGACCGGCGTGCTGCGCTCGGACGACGGGGAGATACGCTTCCGCGGCGAGCGCATCGATCGGCTCGCGGCGCGCGACATCGCGCGCCTGGGCGTCGCGCGCACTTTCCAGCACGTGAACCTCGTCGGCGCCATGTCGGTGCTCGAGAACGTCGCCCTTGGCGCGCACCTGCGCGGCGCCAAGGGCACGCTGGCGGCGATGTTGCGCCTCGACCGTGCCGAGGAGCGCAGGCTCCTTCACGAGGCGGCACGCCAGGTCGGACGCGTGGGCCTCGGGGCGCACGGGCACGCCGCGGCGGCGAGCCTGCCACTCGGCCAGCAGCGCCTCGTCGAGATCGCGCGCGCGCTCGCCGCGGACCCGGTGCTCCTCATGCTCGACGAGCCGGCCGCCGGTTTGCGCTACCAGGAGAAGCGCTCGCTCGCCGACCTGCTGCGCCAGCTGCGCGCCGAGGGCGTGAGCATCCTGCTCGTCGAGCACGACATGGACTTCGTGATGGGCCTCGTGGACCGCCTGGTGGTGATGGACTTCGGTGAGAAGATCGCCGAAGGACTACCGGGCGAGATCCAGTCGAACCCGGCCGTGATCGAGGCGTACCTAGGAGGAATTGAATGAGCGCGGCGCTCGAGGTCGAGGGCCTCTCGGTCGCCTACGGCAAGGTCGAGGCGCTGCACCGCGCGAGCCTGCGCGTCGCCGAAGGCGCCATTGTCACGGTGATCGGCCCGAACGGCGCCGGCAAGACGACCCTGCTCGGCGCCATCATGGGCCTGCTCGGCTCGACGGGTGGGCTGCGCTACGACGGCGCCGCGCTCGACGGCATGCCGACGGAAGAGCGCGTCGCGCGCGGCATGTGCCTCGTGCCGGAGCGGCGCGAGCTCTTCTCGGAGCTCTCGGTCAAAGACAATCTCCTGCTCGGCGGCTTCCATCGTCGCGGCGAGGGCTCGCGCGCGCTCGCGGCCGACATGACGCAGGTCTACGCGCGCTTCCCGCGCCTCGAGGAGCGCGCACACCAGCTCGCGGGCACGCTCTCGGGCGGCGAGCGCCAGATGCTGGCGCTCGGGCGCGCGCTGATGGCGAAGCCGCGCCTGCTGCTCCTCGACGAGCCGAGCCTCGGCCTTGCGCCGCGCATCGTGCGCGACATCTTCCACATCATCGCGGATCTCAAGCGCACCGGCGTGTCGATGCTTCTCGTCGAGCAGAATGCCCGCGCCGCTCTGCAGGTCGCCGACTACGCCTACGTCCTCGAGATCGGCGACATCGTGCTGGAAGGGCCGGCCGCCGAGCTCGCCGGTCATCCGCGCGTCATCGAGACCTATCTCGGGCTGAGCTCGTCGGCGAGATAGACCGTTCCGGTCAGGCTCGCGACCAGCGTGCCGTCCTGGCGCCTTACGTCCGAGCGGTAGATGCCCAACTTCTTCGTGCGCGAGACCTCCACCGCCTGGGCGGTGAGGAGGTCGCCTTCCTTCACCGCGACCGAAAAAGTCATGTGCGCGTCGATGAGTGCGCCTTGCTTGCCGCGCGAGTTGCAGAGGAGCCCGAGCGCCATATCGGCGAGCGAGAACATCGCCCCGCCGTGGCAGCCGTTCCACAGGTTCAGGTGCTGCGGTCCCACGCGCAGGCGCAGCGTCGCGCATCCCTCGGCGCCGCCGACGAACTCGATGCCGAGGTGCGCGCCGAAGGCATCGCGCGAGAGCAACCGCGTGAGCTCGTCGGCGTGCACCGCACTCTTAGGCCGCAGCGGGCGCTGCGCGAGGAAATCGGCGAGCGCGGCGACGCCCTGGCCGCTGGTGGCGACGGTCTTCAGCAGCGGCGTCTTCGGCCCGCGCCGCCGCAGCTCGAGCATCGTGCGCAGCTCCGCCTCGGTGCGCGCGGCGTCCGGCAAGTCAGCCTTGTTGACCACCAGTGCATCGGCCACCTCGAGAATGCCGGCCTTGAGCGCCTGCACCTCGTCGCCGAGCCCGGGCGGGCAGATGACGAGCGAGGTGCCGGCGAGCCGCGCGATGTCCACTTCCGACTGGCCCGCGCCCACCGTTTCGACGATGATGGTGTCGAATCCCGCCGCGTCGAGCACGTCCACCACCTCGCCGGTGGTGCGCGCAAGCCCGCCGGCGTGCCCGCGGGAGGCGAGCGAGCGGATGAAGACGCGCTCGTCGGCTTGGTGCTCCCCCATGCGGATGCGATCGCCGAGGAGCGCGCCGCCGCTGAGCGGGCTCGACGGGTCCACCGCGACCACGGCGACGCGTTGACCGCGCGCGAGGAGCTCGCGGATCAGCGCATTGACGAGCGTGGACTTGCCGGCGCCGGGCGGGCCGGTCACTCCGACGACGCGCGCACGGCCGACGAATTCAGCGAGCGCGGTGCGCAGCGCCCGCGAGCCAGGGCTCGCGTTCTCCACCAGGGTGATCGCACGCCCGATGGCGCGACGGTCACCGGACCGGATGCGCTCGGCAAGCGCGGCGGGTGCGTTCATCAGACGATGCACAGCGGCTGGCCGAAGCCGAGCTCGCGGCGCAGACAGGCACAGATCTCGCCGTGCGTGGCGCCGGCGTCGGCCGCTTCCACGACCCGCCGGAAGATGTTTTCCTTTTCGGACTGTGCCGCGGCCGCGAGTGCATCCAGCCCCGCGCGTACGGCCGCGGCCGGACGCTCGCGCTTGTACTTCGCAAGGCGTGCGATGTGCGCTTCGATGCTCTTGCGCTCGGGAAGCTCGAGCACGCGGTAGTCTTCGGGCTTCTCCTCGACCTGGTAGGCATTGACGCCGGCGACGACCTGCTCACCGCTCTCGATGCTGCGCTGGAAGGCGAGCGCCGAGTCGCCGATCATGCGCTGCACGAGCCCCGCTTCGACCGCGCGGTACATGCCGCCGGCGGCGTCGATCTTGGCGATCAGCGCCTTGATTCTCGCCTCCATCTCGTCGGTCAGTGCCTCGACATAGTACGAACCGCCGAGCGGGTCGATCACGTCGGCGAGGTGCGCCTCGTCGCGCAGGATGTTCTGCGTGACGACCGCGATGCGCGCGCCCTCGACGGTCGGCGTCGAGAACGCCTCGTCGAAGGAATCCGTGTGCAGCGACTGCAGGCCGCCGAAGATGCCCGCCATGGCTTGCACCGCGACGCGCGCGATGTTGTTGAGAGGCTGCTGGCGCGTGAGATCGGCGCCCGAGGTCTGGGCATGGAACTTCATCCGCCAGCAGGCTGGATTCTTGGCGCCGAGGCGCTCGCGCGCGATCCGCGCCCAGACGCGCCGTCCGGCGCGGAACTTGGCGATCTCCTCGAAGAAACTGATGGAGATGTCGAAAAAGAACGTGAAGCGCGGCAGAAACGCATCCGGGTCCATGCCGCGCGCGCGGCAGTCCTCGGCGTACTGGATCGCCGAGCAAAGCGTGAAGGCCATCGCTTCGGCCGGCGTCGCGCCGGCCTGTTGCATGTGCTGGCCAACGACCGAGAGCGGGTTCCAGCCGGGCAGACGTTGGTTGCAGTAGGCGATGTGGTCCGTCAGCAGCCGCCGCGCGCCGGGGAGTGCGAGGCGAAAGAACATATGGTTTGCCACGAAGTGCGACAAACAGTCCGACTGGTTCGAGGTGCCGGTGATCGCGGCGCTCGGAATGCCGCGGCGGTGCGCCACGGCGAGAAGGAGGGCGAGGAGCGTAAACGGCGTCGGATCGTTGAGGCCGCACGAGATCCGCTCGATGGGCACGCCGTCCAGCGCGCGCTGCATGTCGTCGACAGAATTCACCACCACGCCGCAGGTGCCGAGCAGCTCCACCGCGACCTCGTCGGCGTCGTAGCCGCGATAGACCGAGTTGCACGGGATGAGCGAGATTGCTGTAGCGCCTTTCTCGAGCAAGTGCTTGAGGCGTGCGTTGTAGTCCTCCGGAGTGCCGAGCCCGATCAGCTGGCGCTGCGTCCAGCTGCGGCCGCGGTGCATCGACGCATAGATGCCGCGCGCATATGGGTACTCGCCCGGAAAGCCGAGCGCCTCGGCATAGCCGCGCCGCACATCGTCCGGCGTGTAGAGCGGCTTCACTTCGATGCCGGAGCGGTTGACGCTGCGCTTGTGCGCCTCCGGACTGGCGGCGAAGGCCTGCTCCCAACGGGTTCGAGCGTTCACGGTGCCATCCCTTCTCGCGCGGCACGCGCCGTCGCGGTCAAGCGGCGCACCTCGCCCGCAATCTCGTCAAGAGAAGCGCCGGGGTGAAACACGCGCGCGACGCCGGCCTCGAGCAGGCGCTTCTCGTCGTGCGGCGGCACGATGCCGCCGACGATGACCCGCACGTCCCCGAGCCCCGCTTCGGCAAGCGCGGCGACGAGCTTCGGCACGAGCAGGTGATCAGTAGCGAGCGAAGAGACGCCGATCACGTCGGCGTCCTCCTCCGCCGCGAGCTTCACCACCGCAGCGATCTCCTGCCACGGCGGCGTGTAGACGACCTCCATACCCGCGTCGCGCAGGTGCGCCGCGACGACCCGGCTGCCGCGGTCGTGGCCATCGAAGCCGATCTTGGTGACGATGACCTTGGGTGGGCGCTCAGGCATTCTGCGACTCCTTAAGCAGCGTGACGAATTTGCGCGCAAGGCTCTTCGGCGTCTCGCTCCCTTCGGGGTCGAACCAGAAGCGTGACCAGTTGAGCGCGCCAAGCAGCATGAGCCGCAGCACCTTGCGCTCCGCGCGCGCGGCAAGCGGCAGTGCGCCGACCAGCTCGCGGAATACCCGTTCGTACTGTCGGCGCAGCGCGCGCAGCCGTACCGCCACGGCAGGCACGTCCTGCGGCAGCACGCGGATGAGGACCTGAGCATAGTCGCTGCGCTGGAGCACCGCCTCGAGGTGCGCGGCACAAGCTGCCTCGAGGCGTGCCCAAGGCTCCTTCTCGCGCCCTGCAGCCGCCTGAGCGGCATCTGCGATGGCTCGTACGCCGGCCTCGTACACCGCGACGAGAAGGTCTTCCTTCGCGGCGAAGTGGTAGTAGAGCGACCCGGGGAGCATGTCGACCGCCTCGGCGATGTCGCGCATCGAGGTGGCCGAGTAGCCGCGCCCGGCGAACAGGCGCGCGGCGGCATCGAGCACCGCCGGCAGGCGGTTGTCGGCACGCGGCGCGCGCGCCGTGCTGAGCTTGGCGGTCATGCCGGGAATTGTACCAAACGATCGTTTGTTTTTGTTCTGGATCGGCGGCGCGAGCGTGTCGCGACGACCCTCAGCCGCGCGTGGCGATCGGGATCACCGGCCGGCGCGACGGGCCGCTGTAGAGCTGCCGCGGGCGTCCGATCTTGTACTCCGGGTCGGTGATCATTTCCTGCCACTGCGCGATCCAGCCCACGGTGCGGGCGAGCGCGAAGACGCCGGTGAACATCGACACCGGTATGCCGAGCGCCTTCTGCACGATGCCGGAGTAGTAGTCGACGTTCGGGTAGAGCTTGCGCTTCACGAAGTACTCGTCCTCGAGCGCCACTTTCTCGAGCGCCATGGCGAGCTTGAACAGCGGATCGTCGGCAAGGCCGAGCTCGCCCAGCACTTCGTAGCACGTTTCGCGCATGAGCTTGGCGCGCGGATCATAGTTCTTGTACACGCGGTGTCCGAAGCCCATCAGGCGTGCGCCCGAGTTCGGATCTTTCACCTTCGCGATGAACTCGCCGAGCTTCGCCACCCCGCCCTCGGCGAGAAGCCGCTGCAGCATGTTGAGGCAGGCCTCGTTGGCGCCGCCATGGGCCGGACCCCAAAGGCAGGCCACCCCGGCCGCGATTGCCGCGAACGGATTGGTGCCCGATGAACCGCACAGCCGCACGGTGGAGGTGGAAGCGTTCTGCTCGTGGTCGGCGTGAAGGATGAAAATCCGGTCCATCGCCCGGACCAGCGTGTCGTTGACCTTGTACTCCTCGCACGGGGTGGCGAACATCATGCGCATGAAGTTCGCGGTGTATGAGAGCTCGTTCTTCGGATAGACGTAGGGCTGTCCGAGCGAATACTTGTACGACATCGCGACCAGCGTCGGCATCTTGGCCACCAGGCGCAGCGCCGACGCTTCCCGGTCCCGCGGATTATTGATGTCGAGCGAGTCGTGATAGAACGCGGCGAGCGCGCCGACGAGTCCCGTGAGCACGGCCATCGGATGCGCATCGCGCCGGAATCCGCGCATGAAGAACTGCATCTGCTCGTGCACCATGCTGTGCCGCGTCACCGCATTCACGAACCGCGTTTTCTGTGCCTGCGTGGGCAGCTCTCCGTTGAGAAGTAGGTAGCAGGTTTCCAGAAAATCGCACTGCGCCGCGAGCTCCTCGATGGGATAGCCGCGGTAGAGCAGCACCCCCGCATCGCCGTCGATGTAGGTGATCTTCGAGTTGCAGCTCGCCGTCGACAGGAAACCCGGGTCGTACGTGAACATGCCGCTCTTGCCGTAGAGAGAGCGTATGTCCACCACATCGGGGCCCATGCTGCCGCCGAGCAGCGGAAACTCGATCGACTTGTCGCCGCAATTAAGAACCGCCGTCCTGATCGACTTGGTGTCCATGCCTTCTTCTCCCTAGTGGTGCTGCCGGAATAGCACGCATCACCATAGGCACATTCGCGTGACACCGTGTTGAGCACGGTCAACCGCGCGAGCTCGCACGGCGCGGCTCTGGTTGACGTGCGTCAACATCCACGCATTTGTTGAACGCTGAGGCGGACGCTGGAACGATGTTTTATCGCGAGCTCGCGTGCCTCACCGAGCGCGTCGTCGGCCTGGAGGCTCGCTGCAGCGAATAGGCTGGTTGACGTCCCAGAACATTTTGACTATTCTGGAAATATGGAAACAAACCAGGCCCTCGAAGCTCTCGCTGCCCTCGCTCATGGAACACGCCTGCAGGTGCATCGCCTGCTCGTGGAAACCGGGCCGGGGGGTCTGTCAGCCGGGCGAATCAGCGAACAGCTCGACCTCCCGCCGGCGACCCTCTCCTTCCACCTTGCGCACCTCGCGAGGGCCGGCCTCGTGACAAGTCGGCAGGAAGGGCGCTTCATCATCTACGCGGCCGACTTCCAGAACATGAACGCACTGGTCGGCTACCTGACCGAAAACTGCTGCGGCGGCCGGTCCTGCGCGCCGCTCACGCATTCGCGTCGGCGGGCGTAAGCATGGCGAGCCACAACGTTCTTTTCCTCTGCACCGGCAACTCGGCACGCTCCATCGTTGCCGAGGCGTACCTCAATTCGGCGGCGAGAGGACGCTTCGTCGCCTACAGCGCTGGCAGCCATCCGGCCGGCAAAGTAAGTCCTTTTGCCCTGGAGCTGCTTCGCAAGCACGGCATTGGCAGCGAGGGGCTGCGCTCGAAAAACTGGGACGAGTTCGCGCGGCCCGGAGCGCCGAAGATGAGCTTCGTATTCACCGTGTGCGACAACGCCGCCGGCGAGGTCTGTCCGATCTGGCCCGGCCAGCCGATGACTGCGCACTGGGGCATCGAGGATCCGGCTGTGGTGCAAGGCAGCGACGAGGACAAGCGCAAAGCCTTCCTGAAGGCCTTCACCCAGCTCGCGACGCGCATCAATCTCCTTCTAAATCTGCCGATCGAGAAGCTGGACCGCATGGCGTTGAAGGCCCGGCTCGACGAGATCGGGAAGAGCCCATCGCAATGAGCGCGCAATACGAGCTCGCCGGGACTACCGCCCCGCGTGCGGCAATGAACGTCTTCGAGCGCTACCTGACGCTTTGGGTAGCGCTATGCATCGTCGCGGGCGTTGTCTTGGGGCAGCTATTCCCGTCGGCAGTACACGCGATCGGCGATATACAGGTCGCGCGAGTTAACGTCCCGGTCGGGCTGCTCATCTGGGTGATGATCATTCCGATGCTCGTGAAGGTGGACTTCGGTGCCTTGCACCAAGTCCGGTCGCACTGGCGCGGAATCGGCATCACGCTTTTCGTGAACTGGGCGGTCAAGCCGTTCTCGATGGCGCTACTTGCCTGGCTGTTCGTTCGACAACTTTTTGCGCCATATCTGCCGGCCGCGCAGCTCGACAGCTACGTCGCCGGACTCATCCTGCTCTCCGCGGCCCCCTGCACGGCCATGGTCTTCGTATGGAGCAAGCTGACCGACGGCGACCCGTACTTCACGCTTACGCAGGTGGCGCTCAACGACACAATCATGATCTTCGCCTTCGCGCCGATCGTGGCCCTCCTTCTCGGCCTTGCCTCCATCACGGTGCCGTGGGACACGCTGTTCACGTCGGTGGTCCTCTACATCGTTATTCCGGTGATCGTTGCGCAGTTCATCCGCAAGACGCTTCTCGCAAAGGGCCGCGGCGCGCTGGAGCGCGCTTTGCAAAGGATCGGTCCGTGGTCGATCGCGGCGCTTCTGTCAATGCTCGTTCTCCTATTTGCCTTTCAAGGCGAAGCCATCCTCGAGCAGCCGCTCGTCATCGCGCTACTGGCCATCCCGATCCTCATCCAGGTGTTTTTCAATTCGGCGATCGCGTATTGGCTGAACCGCTGGGCCGGAGAAAAGCATAGCGTCGCCTGTCCCTCCGCCCTGATCGGCGCGAGCAACTTCTTCGAGCTCGCGGTAGCGGCTGCGATCAGTTTGTTCGGCTTCGAGTCGGGGGCCGCCCTTGCCACCGTCGTCGGCGTGCTGGTAGAGGTGCCGGTGATGCTGGCCGTGGTGAGGATCGTCAATGCGACGCGTGCTTGGTACGAGCGGGCATGAACTACCCATAGGAGACCTCATGGAAGACACAGACATTAAGAACGTGGTGAAAGAGCGCTATGCCAAAGCGGCATTGAGCGTATCTGCCGGCGCAAAAAGCGCCTGCTGCGGGAGCGAACGAGCGGGCAGCGAATGCTGCGATCCGATCACCAGCAACTTGTACGATGCGATGCAGACCGGCGACCTTCC
>DASTPE010000066.1:0-118320 GCA_035762345.1 Burkholderiales bacterium | reverse complement strand
TTCACCACCGACGTCGGCGACGCCCCCGGCTTCCAGAACGTGCAGGTCTACACCATCGATGTGTTCAAGGACCAGCAGGACCAGGATCAGTCCGCCCTGCTCTTCAGCATGGCGAAGTACGGGGGCGGGCGCTACTTCCAGGCGACGACCGAGGAGGCGATCCTCAGCGCGCTGCGCCAGATCATGATCGAGATCCAGTCGGTCAACACCGTATTCGCTTCGGCCAGCCTGCCGATCAACGCCACCAACCGCTCGCAAAACGAGAACCAGGTCTTCATCGGCATGTTCCGGCCCGACCCGGGCGCGCGGCCACGCTGGTACGGCAACCTGAAGCGCTACCAGATCGCCAAGTTCGGGCAGGATTTCAAGCTGGGCGACGCGAGCAGTCCGCCGCAGGAGGCGGTATCGGTCGCAACGGGATTCATCCAGCCGTGCGCCATCAGCTTCTGGACCACGGACACCACGGTGTTCGACAACTCGACCGCGCCTCCCACCGACATCTCGTACTGGAACTTCTCCTCGACCGCCGGATCGCACCTCGGCACTTGCACGACCTCGACCACGAGCCTGTTCTCGGACCAGCCCGATGGGCCGCAGGTTGAGAAAGGCGCGACCGCACAGGTCGTCCGGCTGGGTAACCTGGCGACCACGAGTCCGGATTTCTTAGAGCACCGCACCATCTACACCTGCCGCAACAACAGCGGGGTGTTGTGCAATGTCTCGCCGACGGCAATGCACAGCTTCGACAATACCAACGTGAGCCCGACGGCGGTCGGCGCCTTCAGCTCCGTCGAACGTGACAGCATCGTCAAGTTCGCGCGAGGCCTGGACGTCTGGGACGACAACTCGCGTCTGACGAGCACCGATGTGCGGCCGAGCGTCCACGGCGACGTAGCGCACTCGCGTCCGCTTCCGGTCAACTACGGCTCCACCACAGGCGTCGTGCTGTACTACGGGGCAAACGATGGCGCTTTTCGTGCGGTTTCGGGTAGCACCGGCAAGGAGCTGTGGGCCTTCATCGCGCCCGAGCATCATGGCAGGCTCAAACGTCTCTACGAGAACAGCATCTTCGGCACCGGCCTGATCAGTTATCCGCCGACCCCCGCGCCTGGCTCGCAGCCGAAGGATTACTTCTTCGACGGCTCGGCGGGGCTATTCCAGAATGCCGACGATAGCCGCGTCTGGATTTATCCGTCCCTGCGCCGCGGTGGGCGCATGCTCTACGCCTTCGACGTGACTATCCCGACGGCGCCGTTGATGAAATGGCGCGTGGGCTGTACGAACTCCGCCCTTGCCGACACGGCGAGCTGCATCAACTCGGCCGGCGCGGCGTCGAGCGATTTTGCGCAGATGGGGCAGACCTGGTCGACGCCGACGGTTGCGCGCATAAGGGGCTTCTCGACCGACCCGAACCGCCCGGTGGTCATCGTCGGCGGCGGCTACGATACCTGCGAAGATCAGGATGCAAAGCCGAATACCGCCTGCACGGCCCCTGGCTATGCGCGCCGCGGCAATCGCGTATACGTCATCGATGGCGACACCGGCAGCCGCCTGGCGTCGTTCACGACCGATGGCAGCGTGCCTGCCGATATCACCGTCGTCGACCGCGATTTCGACGGCATGGTGGACCATGCCTATGCCGCCGACACGACAGGCGGAATCTACCGCATCGACTTCGTCGACCCGGGGACGCTCGCCTCGCGTGCCCCCGCGGCGTGGACGATTACCAAGATCGGCCAGACCAACTCTCTCGATGCGCGCAAGTTCCTGTTCTCGCCGGCGGCGCTGCCGGTGGCCGGCAAGGTCTATCTCTCGGTCGCCTCGGGAGACCGAGAGCGGCCTCTCATCACCAACTATCCGTACCCCGTCGTCGCTGGCGTGGGCGTGATGAACCGCGCCTACATGCTGGTCGACTCGTTCGCGACCACCGGCCTGCCGGTGAACCTGGACGACACGACCGTGATGGAAGATTTCAGCGCGGGATCGACTTGCACAACGCCGTCCGCGGAGGCGCTCGGCAAGAAGGGCTGGTTCATCAACCTGAATGCCGCGAGCACCACCGGCCCGAATACGAACGTTGGAGAGCAAGGCGTCACGTCGACCCTTATCTTCGCGGGACTGGTCTTTTTCAGCACCAACCGTCCGGTGCCGACGCCAATCGGGGCGTGCGCGCAAAACCTCGGCGAGGCGCGCGGCTATGCGCTCAATGTGCTGAACGCATCCGGGGCAGCCGACACGTTGAACATCTGCGGCGGCGCACGCTCCAACACGTTCGTGGGCGGAGGTCTGCCGCCTTCGCCGGTGACGGGGACCGTACCGGTCGACGGCCAGCCGGTCACCGTCATGATCGGCGGCGTGCAACGCGGCGGCGGCGCGAGCACTTCGATAGGGGCGCAACGAGTGGCGCCGGTGGTCACGCAGCGCCGCGCGCGGCTGTACTGGTACAACGACACGGACAAGTAACGGTAGACCGTTGCCCTAACGCTGCCGCGCGAGCTCTCGCGGCAGCGTGAACACCACGCGCTCGGTGATTCCGTCGAGCTGCTGCACGCTCACGGCGCCCAGCCCCTTTAGCCGCGCGATCAGCTCGTCGACCAGCACCTGGGGCGCCGACGCCCCGGCGGTCACGCCGACGCGGCGCTTGCCGGCGATCCACTCCGGCCGCAGGTCCGCCGCTCCATCCACCATGTAGGCCTGCGCGCCCATGTTCTCGGCCACCTCGCGCAGCCGGTTCGAGTTCGAGCTATTCGGCGACCCGACGACAATGACGACATCGCAGCGCGGCGCCATCCACTTCACGGCGTCCTGCCGGTTCTGCGTCGCGTAGCAGATGTCGTCCTTCTTCGGGCCGCGGATCGCCGGGAAGCGCGCTTTCAGCGCCGCCACGATGGCACGCGCATCGTCAATCGAAAGCGTGGTCTGGGTGACGTAAGCGAGCTTGTCGGGCGTGCCGACCTGGAGCTTCGCGACATCCTCCACGGTCTCGATGAGATGCATGCCGCGCGCCGCCTGCCCCATCGTGCCCTCGGTCTCGGGATGTCCGCGGTGGCCGATCATCACCACCTCGTAGCCCGCGCGCAGCATGCGCGCCACCTCGAGGTGCACCTTCGTGACGAGCGGGCAGGTCGCGTCGAACACCTTGAGGCCGCGGCGCTCGGCGTCGGCACGCACCTGCCTCGAGACGCCGTGCGCGCTGAAGATCACCGTTGCGCCGCGTGGCACCTCGTCCAGCTCCTCGACAAACACTGCCCCCTTGGCGCGCAGGTTCTCGACCACGTACCGGTTGTGCACGATCTCGTGGCGCACATAGATCGGCCCGCCGTGCAGCTCGAGCGCGCGCTCCACCGTTTCAATGGCGCGCTCAACGCCGGCGCAAAAGCCCCTCGGATTCGCGAGCAGGACTTCCACAGCCTATTTTCTCATGCCGTACGCGGCGAGCACTCAAGACGGAGCTCGAGCCCGCTTCTCATGGTGGGCGAAGCCGTCGAGGATGAGCAGCACGGCGCCGATCGTGATCGCGGAATCGGCTACGTTGAACGCCGGCCAGTGCGGCCAGCGATCCGAAATGTAGAAATCGAGGTAGTCCACTACGCAGCCGAAGCGCAGCCGGTCGATCACGTTCCCCAGGGCGCCGCCCACGACCAGGGCGAGCCCGGTGCAGAAGAGCCTCTTGCCGGGGTTGCGCAGGATCAGCGCGCCGCACAGGCCCGCTGCACCGAACGCGAATAGGATGAAGAGCGGCGTCTGCCATCCCGGGGCACCGGCGAGAAAGCTGAACGCCGCGCCCTTGTTGCAGACGAGCACCAGGTTCAAGAACCCGGTGAGCTCCTGGCGCGGCTCGCGCCCGGCGAAGTAACCGAGCACCGTCCACTTCGCGAGCTGGTCGACCGCCACGATCGCCGCCGACAACACGAACCAGCGCCACGCGCTAGACATGCCGACGAGCCTCGCCGGCTCCGCGCAAGTTCGACTGGCAGCGTCCGCACGGAGCCTCGTCATTGACATCGGCGCGGAAGTGCCAGCACCTTTCGCATTTCGGATGCTCGCTCGCCTGCACCGTGACTTCCAGTTCACCGGTTCTGCGGATGCGGGCCGCCGATGTGAGAAGTAGAAACTTGAGATCGTCACCCAGACTTGCGAGCAGGTCGTAGTCCTCGCCAGCGGCGCCGAAGTCCACCTCGGCCTGAAGCGAAGAGCCGACCTTGCCCTCTGAGCGCAGCGCTTCGATCTCCTTGCGCACCGGATCGCGCAGCGCGCGCAGCCGGCTCCACTTGGCCATCAGCTCGGAGGCGCCCGCAGGCGCTGGGGGCTCGTGCCAGGTGGTGAGAAACACGCTTTCTTCCTGGGTGAACACCTGCCACAGCTCCTCGGCGGTGAACGAGAGGATCGGCGCCATCAACCGGACCAGGCTGTGGGTGATGTGCCAAAGCGCGGTCTGCGCCGAGCGCCGCGGCCGCGAGTTCGCGGCGCAGGTATAGAGACGGTCCTTGAGAACGTCGAGGTAGAAGGCGCCGAGGTCCTCGGAGCAGAACGCGAGCAGCTTCTGTGCGACCAGGTGGAACTGATAGCGCTCGTAGTCGGCGGTCACCTCGGCCTGCATCGCCCCCGTCATGGCAAGCGCGTAGCGATCGATCTCTACCAGATCGTTGACGGGTACTGCATTGCGTCGGGGGTCGAAGTCCGAGGTGTTGGCGAGCAGAAAGCGCAGGGTGTTGCGCACGCGGCGGTAGCTCTCGACAACGCGCTTCAGGATCTCGCTGGAGAGGTTCAGCTCGCTCGAATAATCGCTGCTCGCCACCCACAGCCGCAGGATCTCGGCCCCGAGCGTGCTGGAGATTTCCTGGGGTGCCATCGTATTGCCCTTGGACTTCGACATCTTGCGGCCTTCGAGGTCGATGACGAAGCCGTGGGTCAGCAAGCCTTTGTAGGGCGGCACGCCGTCCAGCATGCACGACACCAGCAGCGAGGAATGGAACCAGCCGCGGTGCTGGTCCGAGCCCTCGAGATACAGATCGGCGGGAAACTCCGACTCCGCGCGATGCGAGCCGCGCAGCACGGTGTAGTGCGTGGATCCCGAGTCGAACCAGACGTCCAGCGTATCGCGGCTCTTTTCGTAGTCTTTGCTGTCCTTTCCAATCAATTCTTCGGCTGCAAGCGTCTGCCACGCTTCAATGCCTTCGTTCTCAACGCGCTTCGCTACCTCCTCCAGCAGTTCCGGCGTGCGCGGATGCAGCGCTCCGGTCTCGCGATGCAGGAAGAAAGGCATCGGCACTCCCCACTGCCGCTGGCGCGACAGCGTCCAGTCCGGCCGGTTGGCGATCATCCCGTGCAGGCGCGCTTTGCCCCAGGACGGGAAGAACTGCGTGTTCTCGATGCCGCGCAACGCAGTCTGCCGCAGGCTCTCACCGGCCACGGGCTTATCCATCGCAACAAACCATTGCGTGGTGGCGCGCAGGATCACCGGTGTCTTGTGGCGCCAGCAGTGCATGTAGCTATGCGTGTGCTTCCAATCCACGGCAAGGAGTGCGCCTTTGCCCTCGATCGTCTTGACGATTTTCGGATTGGCTTCCCACACCGACATGCCACCGAAAAGCTCGAGCGAAGGCGCGAAGCGGCCGTCGCCCATCACTGGCGTCAGGATCTGCTCGTCGCGCATGCCGTAGCGCCGGCACGAGTCGAAGTCCTCCACGCCATACGCCGGCGCGGAGTGCACGATTCCAGTTCCGGTTTCGAGCGTGACGTAGTCGCCGAGATAGATCGGCGCCTCGCGATCGTAGAACGGATGGCGGAAGCGGATGTTCTCCAGCGCGCGGCCTTTGCATTGCCCCACCGTGGTTCCTGAAAGGCCATAGCGCTTCAAGCAGGCATCTTTCAGATCGGTGGCCAGTATGAGCAGGCCCTTTCCCGTGTCGATCAGGTCGTAGCTGAAATCGGGATGCACATTGAGCGCCTGGTTGGCGGGCAGCGTCCACGGCGTCGTCGTCCAGACGACGGCATAAATCAGCTTGCTTGAAACAGCCTTACTACCGAACGCCGACCAAAGCTTTAGCAAATCCTGCTCTACAACCTTGAACGCAACATCGATCGCCGGGTCCGTGCGGTCCTCGTATTCCACCTCCGCCTCGGCGAGTGCCGAGCCGCAGTCGAAGCACCAGTTCACGGGCTTGAGGCCGCGGTAAACGTAGCCCTTCTCGAGCAGCCGGCCGAGCACGCGAATTTCCTCCGCCTCGGTGCGGGGGGCCATGGTCGTGTATGGGCTGTCCCAGTCGCCGAGCACGCCAAGGCGCTGGAAGTCCTTCTTCTGGCGCTCGATCTGTTCCGTGGCGAAAGCGCGGCATAGCCGCAGCGTTTCCGCCGTCGGCAGGTTCTTGCCGTACTTCTTCTCGATCTGCACCTCGATCGGCATGCCGTGGCAATCCCAGCCCGGCACGTAGGGTGCGTCGAACCCGGCGAGCGTTTTCGACTTCACGATGATGTCCTTCAGGATCTTGTTCACCGCGGTGCCGATGTGGATGTCGCCGTTCGCGTACGGCGGGCCGTCGTGCAGCACGAAGCGCGGCCGGCCCCCCGCCATGGCGCGCAGGCGGCGATAGACGCCTTTCTCCTGCCAGTTTCTGACCCATTGCGGCTCGCGTTTCGCAAGGTCGCCGCGCATGGGGAACGGCGTTTCCGGGAGGTTCAGCGTGTCTTTGTAGTCAGCCATGGCTCAGAAAGAATTCACGCGCCTGCCTTGCGTCTCGAGCGATCGCGGCCTGCAGCGCGGGAAGGCCGTCGTACTTTTCCTCGTCGCGCAGCTTCTTGAGGAAGCGTACGCGCAGATGTTCCCCGTAGAGATCGGCATCGTGGTCGAACAGATGCACTTCGAGCAGCGGGATCGCCACCGGGTTCACCGTCGGCCGCCTGCCGATGCTCGCAACCCCGTGGCCATACTTGTCGACTTCGACGACGAAGATCCCGGCGAGCGGCGGCGCGCGCCGCAGCACAATATTGGCGGTCGGAAAACCGAGCCCGCGGCCGAGCTTCGCGCCGTGGGCGACGCGGCCACTGATGGTGTACGGGTGGCCGAGGAGGTGTTCGGCTTCCGCGAGCTCGCCCGCCTTGAGCGCGGCGCGCACTGCAGAGCTCGACACCCGCACGCCCCCGAGCTCGACGTCGGGCATGGCTTCGAGCGTGAAGCTTTGATTTTTCAGCGCCGCAAAGTCCCCCGCACGCCGGGCGCCGAAACGGAAGTCCCGACCCACCAATAACCACTCGACCCGCAATCCGCGCACCAGGACATCCTGGATGAACCGCTCGGCCGGCATGGCTGCGAAGCGCGCGTCGAAGCGCGCCACGTGCACATGGTCGACCCCGGCCTGCGCCATCAGGTCGAGCTTGTCCCGCAGCCGGGTAATGCGCGCCGGCGCGGCGTCGGGGGCAAAGAACTCCCGAGGGTGAGGTTCGAACGTGAGGACGCAAGGAATGAGCTTCGCTTCACGCGCCTTGGCGCTGACCCGGTCGATGAGCGCACGGTGGCCCCGGTGCACGCCGTCGAAGTTTCCGATCGTCGCCGCACACCGGCCCCGGGCGCGCTGCAAAGAGCCGTGCGTGACGACCATGGACGCGGTTAAAACGCTGAATTATAGTGTCTTTATGAAAAATATCGAGGAGCAAATGAGCTTCTACGCCGCGTACCACCAGGATGCGCGCAACAGGGCCACGCACTTCATCGGCGTGCCCGCGATCATGCTCTCGCTCTTCATCCCGCTCGCGTGGATCCGGCTGGAAATAGGCGGCGTGACCCTCACCGCGGCAATGCTTTTCGCCGCGGTAGTGATGGTGTACTACTTCCTGCTCGACGTACCGCTCGCTCTTGGGATGCTGGCAGTCTCCGCAGTGCTCGTATTCATCGGGCAGAAAATCGCCGACCAAGGAACTCTCCACGGTTGGTTGTGGTTCGGCGTGCTCTTCATCGGCGGCTGGATCCTGCAGCTCGTCGGCCACGTGTTCGAGGGGCGCAAGCCGGCACTCGCGGATAACTTGTTCCAGATCTTCGTCGCGCCGATCTTTCTCGCCGCGGAAGTATTCTTCGCCCTGGGCTACAAGCCCGGTCTGCACGCGGCGATGCAGGAGCGGGCGCGGCGCATGCGCGCAGCAACCTGAACCGCAGCCGGCAGGCTGCGCAGGAAGGGGGGAATGAAGGCTTTGCTGGTTTTCTCGCGCGCCGTCGACGCTCTCAACGAGCGCATCGGCCGGCTCGTCTACTGGCTCATCCTCGCGATGGTGCTGATCAGCGCCGGCAACGCGACCATGCGCTACGTGCTGAACATGGCGTCGAACGCATGGCTCGAGCTGCAGTGGTACCTGTTCGCCGCGGTGTTCCTGCTCTGCGCGGGCTACACGCTAAAGCATAACGAGCATATCCGCATCGACGTCATCGCCGGAAATCTGTCGCGCCGCAAGCAGATCTGGATCGACATCTTCGGCACGGCGTTCTTCCTGCTGCCGATGTCGATCTACATCATGTGGGCGTCCTGGCCGATCTTCGTCAACGCCTGGACGAGCGGCGAGGTTTCGGGCAGCGCAGGCGGGCTGATCCGCTGGCCGGCGCGCCTGCTGGTACCCGTCGGATTCTTCTTGCTCACGCTGCAGGGCTTGTCCGAGCTGGTCAAGCGCTTTGCCTACCTGCGCGGGCTGATCCCCGACCCGGTCGAGCACCACGCCGACCCCGCGCTCGAGCAGCTGCAGGTCGAAGAGCCGCGCAAATGACGGCCTTCGTGACCGCCTACATGGCGCCGCTGATGTTCTGCACCCTGGTGGTGTTCCTGCTGCTCGGCTACCCGGTGGCGTTCTCGCTCGCGGCGCTGGGGCTGCTTTTCGGCTTCATCGGCTTCGAGCTGGGGTTGCTGAGCCCGGCGCTCTTCCAGGCGCTGCCCGAGCGCATCTTCGGCATCATGTCCAACGACACGCTGCTCGCCGTGCCGTTCTTCACCTTCATGGGCCTAATCCTGGAACGCAGCGGCATGGCCGAGGACCTGCTCGACACCATCGGCCAGCTGTTCGGCCCGGTGCGCGGCGGGCTCGCCTACGCGGTGATCTTCGTCGGCGCGCTGCTCGCTGCGACGACCGGCGTGGTCGCCGCCTCGGTGATCTCGATGGGCCTGATCTCGCTGCCGATCATGCTGCGCTACGGCTACGATCGGCGGGTCGCGAGCGGCGTCATCGCAGCCTCGGGCACGCTGGCGCAAATAATCCCGCCGTCGCTCGTGCTGATCGTGCTCGCTGACCAGCTCGGCCGCTCGGTGGGCGACATGTACGCCGGCGCCATCTTCCCGGGACTCGTGCTCACCGCGCTTTACGCCGGCTACGTGCTCGGAGTGACGTTCTTCCGCCCCGGGGCCGCGCCGGCGCTGCCCCCTGAAGCGCGCCGGCTGCGCGGCTGGAAGCTCGTCGCCCGCGTGGTGTTCGTGCTGATTCCGCCGCTCGCGCTCATCTTCCTGGTCCTCGGCACCATATTCCTCGGCTGGGCGACACCGACCGAAGGCGGCGCGATGGGCGCGACCGGGGCGCTGGTGCTCGCGCTCGCCAACCGGCGGCTCGACGGGGCGTTGCTGCGTCAGGCGATGAACTCGACCGCGAAGCTGACCTCCTTCGTTGTGTTCATCCTGGTCGGCGCCACGGTCTTCAGCCTCACCTTCCGTGGCGTGAACGGCGACCTTTGGGTAGAGCACCTGCTCACGAGCCTGCCCGGCGGCCAACTCGGCTTCCTCATCGTGGTCAACGTGTTGGTCTTCCTGCTCGCGTTCTTCTTGGACTTCTTCGAGCTCGCCTTCATCATCGTGCCGCTGCTTGCGCCGGTCGCGGAGAAGCTCGGCATCGACCTCATCTGGTTCGGCGTGCTGCTCGGCGTGAACATGCAGACCTCCTTCATGCACCCGCCCTTCGGCTTCGCGCTTTTCTACCTGCGTAGCGTCGCGCCGGCGAGGGATTACCTCGACAAGATCACCGGCAAGCCGATGGCCCCGGTGACCACGGGGCAGATCTATTGGGGCGCAGTGCCGTTCGTCGTGATCCAAGTCATCATGGTCACGATCGTGATCGGGTTCCCCGGGCTGGTCACCTCGAGCTTAGAAAAGAGCACGGTCGATCCTTCGAAGGTACAGATCGAGATCCCGCAGGAGGAGCCGGGCGAGGAACGGCCGGGCAGCGAAGCCGAGGACATCGAGAAACAGTTCCGCAAATAAAAAGCCCCGCCGCAGCGGGGCGTTGACGCAACCGCTGGCGCCCTATTTCTTCGCCGCCGGCGCGGCGCCGACCTTCGAAGTGAACGTGTAGTTGTCGTAGGCGCCTTCGGCGACCCTGAACCACAGGAACTGCTCGTCGCGGAACTTGCGCCAGTCGCCGTAGATGCGCTTGAAGTGCGCGCTTTTCGCGCTCATTTCGGCGTACACCTCGTAGGAGGCCTTCTCCGCCGCCTCCAGTACCGTCCGCGGGAAGGCGCGCAGCTGCGTGCCACTCGCGATCAGGCGCCGCAGCGCCGGGGGATTCTGTGCGTCGTACTTGGCCGGCATCCAGGAGTTGACTTCGCCGCACGCCGCCTGGAGCGCTGCCTGGTAGGGCCTGGGCAGCTCGTTCCACTTCTTCTCGTTGACGAGCGTCATCAGCATCGGCCCGCCTTCCCAGAACCCCGGGTAGTAGTAGAACTTCGCCACCTTGTTGAATCCAAGCTTTTCGTCGTCGTACGGACCCACCCATTCGGCGGCGTCGATCGTGCCTTTCTCCAGCGAGGGATAGATGTCCGGCGCGCCGAGCTGCTGCGGCACTACGCCAAGCTTGGCCATGATGAGCCCGGCCATTCCGCCGATGCGCATCTTCACGCCCTTCATGTCGTCGAGCGACTTGATCTCCTTGCGCCACCAGCCGCCCATCTGCGCGCCGGTATTGCCGGCGAGAAGGGCGACGCAGCCGTGGTCCTTGAAGAGCGGCGCCATCGCGTCCGCGCCGCCGCCGAAGTACCACCAGGCGTTCTGCTGGCGTACGTTGCCGCCGAAGCACACCGCCGTGCCAAAGGCGAAGGCCGGATCCTTGCCGAAGTAGTAATACGGCGCGGTGTGGCCGAGTTCGACCGTGCCCGCGCCCACCGCGTCCAGCACCTGTAGCGCCGGGACGATCTCGCCGGCGGCAAACACCCGGATCTGGAACTTGTTGTCGGTGATCTCGGCGACTCGCTTGGCCATCAGCTCCGGGCCGCCGTAGAGCGTGTCCAAGCTCTTCGGCCAGCTCGCCGCGAGGCGCCACTGGATCGTCGGCTGCGACTGTGCGATGGCTGGCGCGGCGACCGCGCCGGCGGCCACCCCGACTGCCGCCTGCTTCAGAAATGATCTGCGTTTCACGATTCGTCCCTCCCTGAAAACCGATTGTAGCCTCAGTGCAGGCGCGTGCAGAGCGCGGAGAGCTCCATCAGCTTGGCGCGCACCTCGTCGAGGTCGGGAGCATCGGGCTCGCGCTCGGCGTAGTCGCTCAGGTCCTTGAGCGCCGCGCGGTGGCATTCCAGACGCTGGTAGACGAAGCCGCGGTCGCGCAGCTCGGCGCTCGCATCCGGCGTAACGAGCAGCATCCGGTTCAGCACGCCGAGCATTCGTTCCGGCTTATCGCTCTCGCGGTAGATGGCCTTCAGATTGCGCAGCACTCTCGTCAGGATCTGGCGGTTACTCGCCGGCTCGAGGAATTGGTCGAGTGGCAGCTCGGACGCCGGCAGGTCGTCGGCGACGCCGTGCGGGATCACGCGCTTCACGCGGCTGCGCAGCTCGTCGTCGGATTGCGGCGCGCCGCCGGCGAACGGATCGAGCACGAGCATGCCGCCACGAAGCGGCAGACGCACGAGGAAGTGCCCGGGGAACGACACACCTTCAAGCGGCAAGCCGATGCGCCGGCCGAGCTCCATATAAAGGATGGACATCGTGATCGGGATGCCCGTTTTGCGCTCTATGACCTCATTCAGGTAGCTGTTGCGTGGATCGTAATAGTCCTCGGTATTGCCCCAATAGCCGAGATCCTCGTAAAGGAACTGGTTCAGCGCCACGACGCGCTCCTCAGCGCCGCAGTTCTGCGGCAGGCGCTCGCGCAACCGGCTCGCCATGCGTTCGATCTCGTCCATGTAGCGCTCGATGTCGAGCTTCGGATAGGCGTCCTGCGCGATCAGCAGGCACGCGCGCGCGAGGTCGATGCGCGCATCCTCGCAGGCGATGAGGCGGGCGAAGGGCTCTAGCTCTGCACCCATCACTCGGCCGCACGGCGGGAGAAGTCGCGCGGCCGGAACCCCAAGGCGAGCAGGCAGGCAGCGTAGCACGCCGTTCCCAGCAACACGAGGCCGATCACGGCGGGAACCTTACGCTGCCACGGCGCGGATAGCCACCATGCCGATGCACCCATGGTGAAGTAGAGCACGGCCGCCATGACTGCAGCAGATAGCGCAACCTTCGCGAGGAACATAAGCCAACCCGGCTGGGGCGCATAAATGCCTTGGCGTCGCAGAAGGCGGTAGAGGAGCGCGGCGTTCAGGCAAGCACCCAGGCCGATCGCAAGCGCGAGGCCCGCATGCCTCAAAGGCCCGACGAGGACCAGATTCAAGCATTGCGTGGCGACCAAGGTCAGGACACCGATCTTGACCGGTGTCACGACGTTCTGCCGCGCATAGAACCCTGGCGCCAGGATCTTGACCAGAATGATTCCGACCAGGCCGACGCTATACGCGACAAGCGCCTGGCGGGTCATCCAGGCGTCGTCGGCGCCGAAGCGGCCGTAGTGGAACAGCATTGCAATGAGCGGCAGCGCGAGAACCGCAAGAGCGACCGCCGCCGGCACGGCGAGCAGCACGGTAACGCGCAGGCCCCAGTCGAGCAGCCGGCTGTATTCGGCCGCATTCGCAGCTGCGTGGTACTTGGAAAGGCTGGGCAGCAGGATCGTGCCAACCGCGACCCCGAGCACGCCTGCCGGCAGCTCCATCAGCCGGTCCGCGTAGTAGAGCCACGATACGCTACCGCTCTGCAGGAATGAGGCGAAGATCTGGTTGAGAACGAGCGAAATCTGGCTGACCGAGACGCCGAACGCCGCGGGCAACATGAGCAGCAGCACTCGCCGCAGGCCCGGATGCGAAGGATCGAGCCGCCAGCGCGGCAGGAGCCCCATCTTGGCGAGGAAGGGAACCTGAAATGCAAGCTGCAGGATGCCGCCGACGAACACCGCCCAAGCGAGAACCAGCACCGGAGGATCGAAATGCTCCGCGAAGAACGCTGCGCCCACGATGAAGGAGACATTAAGGAGCGCCGGCGTAATCGCCGGCACCGAAAAGCGGTTCCACGTATTAAGGATGCCGGCGGATAGCGATACCAGCGAGATGAAGAAGATGTAGGGAAACGTGACGCGCAGCAACGATACGGTCAGCGCAAACGGTTTTTCCGGGTCGAGGGCAAACCCGGGAGCAGTGAGATACACGATCAACGGCGCCGCCGCGACGCCAAGCGCCGCGGTCACGGCTAACGCGAGGAACAGCAGCGTCGAAACCGTGTCGATCAGGCGCCGCGCTTCCTGTTCATTCTTGTGCTTGTGTTCGCCGAGGAGCGGCACGAACGCCTGCGAGAAGGCGCCCTCGGCGAAAAGCCGCCGCAGCAGGTTCGGAAGCTTGAAAGCGACGAAGAACGCATCCGTCGCCAGCCCGGCGCCGAAGACCCGGGCGATGAAGAAATCGCGCACGTAGCCCAGCACCCGGCTCACCATCGTCAGACTGCTTACGGTGGCGAGAATGCGGAGCAGGTTCATGCTAGTATTGCGGCCCTTTTCCGCAGCGAAGAGCTTTCATGGCCAACATCAAATCCGCCCGCAAGCGCGCCCGGCAGGCCGTCGCGCGGCGCAGCCACAACATGCGCCTGCGCACCGAGGTGCGTACCGCGATCAAGAGCGTGAAGAAGGCGCTCGCCGCCGGCAACAAGGACGAGGCCGCACGTACGCTGCGCGAATCGCAGCGCGTGATCGACCGCATCGTGGCGAAAGGCGTCCTGCACCGCAACGCCGGCGATCGTCACAAGAGCCGTCTGGCGCACGCGCTGAAGGCAATGAAGTAGTCAGTTAAGCCGTATCCCCGACAGACTGCGTTTCCGGCGAAGGCCTCGGGCATGCGCGATTATAAGTAACGTCGCCTGATGCCCAAGCCCGCGAGCCGCATCCTCGTCATCAACGACGAGCATCTCGTGCTGCGGGAGTTCGTCAAAGGCTTGAATGCGGCGGCGCGCACCCTCGACAATCCCCTGGGCATCAGCTTCGTCGGTGTCACCACCGCCAAGGAAGCGCTTCAACTCATCGAGTCCGACGGCAATCTGCAGGCCGTACTCGTGGACGACACGCTGTATTCCCTGTCCACGAGGAACAGTAACGGAAAGAAAGGCGAAGCCCGTCCGCGCAGACTGCAGATGTCCGCGCTCGAGCTCGTGCAGCGCACGACGCGCTTGCGGCCCGAGCTCGACGTCTACATCGTCATTGCGCAAGAGAAGGAGGATGACGTGGTGGACGCGCTCTTTGCCGAGTCCGTCGACGGGTATTTCTACCGCGAAGAGCGCGACTACCGGGGTATGTACCGCATCCTCAATGCGCAGATTCAGGAGCGCGCGCGCACCCCGTTCTACGATCAGCTCAAGAACTACGTCTGGATGGCGAAGGACCAGTGGCACACGCCCGGGCATTCGTCGGGCGAGTCGCTGCGGGGCAGCCCCTGGGTGAACGACTTCTACGAATTCATGGGCGAGCACGTATTCGACGCAGACCTCTCGGTATCGGTGCCGATGCTCGATTCTCTGATGGAGCCGAAAGGCGTGATCGGGGAGGCGCAGGGGATGGCGGCCAAGGCTTTCGGCGCAAGGCGCACCTTTTTTGCGACCAACGGCACGTCCACGGCCAACAAGGTGATCTTCCAGACGTTGCTCGCGCCGGGCGAAAAGCTGATCCTGGACCGCAACTGCCACAAGAGCGTGCACCATGGCGTCGTGCTGTCAGGCGCGCACCCGGTGTACCTCGACTCGGCACTCAACAAGAAATACGGGTTGTACGGCCCGGTTCCCAAGAAAGCCCTGCTCGATGCGATCCGGAAGCACTCGGACGCTCAGGCGCTCATCCTCACCTCGTGCACCTACGACGGCCTGCGCTATGACCTCGCGCCGATCATCCAAGCCGCGCACCGCCGCCGGATGAAAGTGATCATCGACGAGGCCTGGTACGGCTTCGCGCGCTTCCACCCGTACTTCCGGCCGACCGCGCTCGAGGCGGGCGCCGACTACGTCACGCAGTCGACCCACAAGGTGCTTTCCGCGTTCTCGCAGGCTTCGATGATCCACGTGAACGACCCGGACTTCCGTGAGCATCTGTTCCGCGAGAACTTCAACATGCACACCTCGACCAGCCCGCAGTACGGGCTCATTGCGAGCCTCGACATCGCGCGCAAGCAAGCGGTGATGGAGGGCTACAAGCTGCTTGCGCGCACCCTCGACCTCGCGAACGAGGTGAGGAAGCTCATCAACTCCACCGGCGTATTCCGCGTGCTCGAGCTCAAGGACCTGCTGCCCGAGGCGGTGCGCCACGACGACATCAAGCTGGACCCGACCAAAGTCACCATCGACATCTCGGGCTGCGGCTACACGGTGGAAGATTTGCAGAAGGCGTTGTTCGAGCGCTTCAACATCCAGGTCGAAAAATCCACCTTCAACACCCTCACCCTGCTTCTCACGATCGGCACTACGCGGTCGAAGGTCTCGCGCCTGTACGATGCGCTCATGCGGATCGCGCGCGAAGGCCACGCGCCGCGGCGTCTCGTGCAGACGCCGGACATCCCGGCTTTCACCCGGTTGCGATTCTTGCCGCGCGACGCTTACTACTGCGGCGGCGAGCTGGTGCAGGTGTTTGATGAGCGCGAGCGCGTGAACCGGCGCCTCGCCGGGCGCGTCGCCGCCGACCAGATCGTCCCGTATCCGCCCGGCATTCCGCTGCTCGTGCCGGGGCAACTCATCACCCGCGAAATCGTGGACTATCTCGGCGCCCTGCTCCACTCGCACAAGCGCATGGAGATGCACGGCGTGGTGCACGAGGGCTATGTGCCCTGCATCCGCGTCCTCAAGCCGGCCGAAGAGGGCTCGCTAAACCGCCTGTCTTAGCCAGGCCTCGCCGCCCTGCGCCGGCGGTGCTACCATTTCCCCGAACGGCGGCTCGTGCCGCCGTTTTGCATTTGGGAGGACGCGCAATGAGCCATGTGATGAACACCTACGCCAGGCAGCCGGTCGCGTTCGTGCGCGGCGAAGGGGTGTGGCTCTGGGACGAAGCGGGGAAGAAATACCTCGACGCCCTGGCCGGGATCGCGGTTAATACGCTGGGCTACGGGCACCCGAAGCTGACGAAGGCGCTGCGCGAAAGGATCGACTCCGGGATTCTGCATACTTCCAACCTCTGGCGCATCCCGGACCAGGAAAGGGCCGCCGACCGCGTTGCGGAAATCACGGGGCTCGACGAGGTGTTTTTCTGCAACTCCGGGCTGGAGGCGAACGAAGCGGCGATCAAGGTGGCCCGCAAATATGGCCACGACCGCGGCATTGCCGAGCCCGCGATCATCGTGATGGAAAAGGCGTTCCACGGCCGCTCGCTCGCCACGCTATCGGCGACGGGCAGCCGCAAGGTTCAGGCGGGATTCGAGCCGCTGGTGTCCGGGTTCGTGCGGGTGCCGCTCAATGACCTCGAAGCCGTGCGCCAGGTCGCCGAGCGCAACAAGAACGTGGTCGCGGTGTTCGTCGAGCCGATTCAGGGCGAAGGCGGCATCAACGTCTCGCGCCTGGAATATCTGCGTGGGCTGAAAGAGATCTGCGAGCACAAGGAGTGGCTCTTCATGTCGGACGAGGTGCAGTGCGGCCTCGGCCGCACCGGCAAGTGGTTCGTGTACCAGCACGCGGGCTTTCTGCCCGACGTGGTGCCGCTCGCCAAAGGGCTCGGCTCCGGCGTGCCGGTGGGCGCGTGCGTGGTTGGCGGCCGCGCCAAGGGCGTGTTCAAGCCCGGCAATCACGGCTCGACCTTCGGCGGCAACCCGCTCGCCATGACCGCGGTCGTGGCCACCATCGACGCCGTGAAGGAAGAAAGGCTTCTCGCGAACGCCGCCCGCGTGGGCGAAGTCATAAGGTCCGGACTTCTCAGCATTCCCGGCACAGTGGAAGTCCGCGGCATGGGGCTGATGATCGGAATGGAGCTCGCGGCGCCGTGCGGCGAGCTGGTGCGCCAGGCGCTCGACGCGGGGCTGGTGATCAACGTGACCGCCGAGAACGTCGTCCGGCTGCTGCCGCCGCTCGTAATGAGCGAAGCCGAGGGCCGCGCAGTGGTCGAGCGCCTTGCGCCGCTGGTGGGCGTGTTCGTCGAGCGCAGCTCTCAGGCCACGGCCGCGGCGCGTTGATCCGGCGCGCCATGGCGGTACGCCACTTCCTGCAGCTCAGCGATTTTTCGCTCGACGAGCTCGAACATGTATTCGCCCGCACGCGCTGGATCAAGGAGCGGTTCAAGCGCTACGAGCGCTATTGGCCGCTCGAGGACCGCACGCTGGCGATGATCTTCGAGAAGCCCTCGACGCGCACGCGCATGTCGTTCGAGGCCGGCATGCACCAGCTGGGCGGGGCTGCGATCTACCTCTACACGCGCGACTCGCAGCTCGGCCGGGGCGAGCCGGTGGAGGACGCAGCCCAGGTCATCTCGCGCATGTGCGACGTGATCATGGTACGCACGTTCGAGCAGGTGATCATCGAGCGCTTCGCCGGCGCCTCGCGCGTGCCGGTAATCAACGGGCTTACCAATGAGTACCATCCGTGCCAGATCCTTGCCGATGTCTTCACCTACATAGAGCACCGTGGACCGATCCGCGGCCGCACCGTGGCCTGGATCGGCGACTCGAACAATGTCTGCAACACCTGGCTGCAGGCCGCCGCGCTGTTCGATTTCAAGCTGAACGTCTCCACGCCTCCGGGCTACGAGGTCGAAAGCGAAAGGATGAACCGCAACAGCGAAGCCTTCGCCGACCCGATGGCCGCCGCCAGGGGAGCGGATCTCGTCACCACGGACGTCTGGACCTCCATGGGCTTCGAGGACGAGAACGAAGATCGCCGGCGCGACTTCCAGGACTGGCAGGTCGACGCCGATATGATGGGCGCCGCGAAGGCGGGTGCGCTCTTTATGCATTGCCTGCCGGCGCATCGCGGAGAAGAGGTAGCCGCGCCGGTGATCGATGGGCCTCAGTCGGTGGTCTGGGAAGAGGCGGAGAACCGCCTCCACACGCAGAAGGCGCTGCTCGAGTTCCTGGTACTCGGCAAGGTGAAGAGCTAGGCAGGGGTGAGAGCTAGGCCTTCTTCTTCGGCTTCGCCGGCCCGAGCAGCGGCGCGGCGCCGGTGGTGGAATCGCCGAGCAGGCCTGCCTCGCCATAGATGCCGAGCTTCTGGCGCGTATCGCTGATGTCGAGGTTGCGCATCGTGAGCTGGCCGATGCGGTCGGCGGGCGTGAAGAACACGTCGTCGCCCTTCTCCATGGTGAGGCGCTCGGGCTTGTAGGTCAGATTCGGGCTCGTCGTGTCGAGGATCGAGTAGTCGTTGCCGCGGCGTAACTCAAGGGTCACCTCGCCGGCCACGGTGCTCGCCACCCAGCGCTGCGCCGCCTCGCGCAGCATCATGGCCTGCGGGTCGAACCATCGCCCCTGATACAGAAGGCGGCCGAGAAGGCGACCGTTCATGCGGTATTGCTCGATGGTGTCCTCGTTGTGGATGCCAGTGACCAGGCGTTCGTAGGCGACATGGAGCAGCGCCATGCCCGGCGCCTCGTAGATGCCCCGGCTCTTCGCCTCGATGATGCGGTTCTCGATCTGGTCGGACATGCCGAGGCCGTGCCGTCCGCCGATCGCGTTGGCCTCCGCAAGCAGCGCCACCGCGTCGGTAAAGTGCTGGCCGTTCAATGCGACGGGCAAGCCTTTCTCGAAACGCACGCTGACGCGCTCGGGCTTCACTACGACATCCTCACGCCAGAACGCGACTCCCATGATTGGCCTGACGACGGCCATACTCTTGTTCAGAAACTCGAGGTCCTTCGCTTCGTGCGTGGCGCCCAGGATATTGGAGTCGGTCGAATATGCTTTCTCGGCGCTCATTCGGTAGTCGAAACCTGCCGTCGACAGGTACGCCGACATTTCGGCGCGCCCGCCAAGCTCGTCGATGAAGCGCTGATCGAGCCACGGCTTGTAGACGCGCAGTGCCGGGTTCGCGAGCAGGCCGTAGCGGTAAAAGCGCTCGATGTCGTTGCCTTTGTGGGTGCTACCGTCGCTCCAGATCTCGACCCCGTCCTCGCGCATGGCAACCACGAGCATCGTGCCGGTTACAGCGCGGCCGAGCGGCGTGGTGTTGAAATAGGTCGCCCCGGCGGTCGAAATGTGGAACGCCGCGCACTGGATGGCGGCGATGCCTTCGGCGACGAGCTGAGGGCGGCATTCGATGAGCCGCGCCTTTTCCGCGCCGTAGGCGAGCGCCTTGCGTGGGATGTCTTCGTAGCGTTTCTCTTCGGGTTGACCGAGATTCGCGGTGTATGCGTAGGGAATTGCGCCGTTGGCGCGCATCCAGCGCACCGCGGCGCTCGTGTCCAGCCCCCCCGAGAATGCGATGCCGATCTTCTCGCCCCGCGGAAGCTCGTTAAGTATCTTCGCCAAGAACTCTTCTCCGGAAAGGGCAATCATAAGTGATCCGGCGCAAGCCGCTAGAATGGCGCCGCATGCGCACGCAGGTCCTGGCTGCCTTCCTTGTTGCGGCGAGCAACGCCGTCTCGGCGCCCTTCGCTGTGCAGGTGGGCGAGGCACGCATCGGCCTCGATGCGCCGCCGGGCTTCGCCGACGCCTCCTTCACCGGCTCGCCGCGGCTGCAGGAGCTTGCCGAATCGCTCACGTCCGCGTCGAACCGGGTGTTGCTCTTTGCGCTTACCGATGCCGACCTGCGGCGTTTCACGCTCGGCGATCAGCTTGAGCTGCGGCGCTACATGATCGCAGTCACGCCGCGCGCGACCGAACGGGAGCGCATGACGCCGAGCGCGTTCACGGCCTTCGCCACCGAGTCGCTGCGCGATCTTGGTGCGATGCCGGCACCGGGCGACTACCGCAAATATCTGGAGTCCCGCCCCGCGGGCACGGTTAACGTACTCGCCGAGCTACGCAAAGACCCCGATGCCGTGGCGGTGATGCTCGGAGCGCGCAGCAAGCCCACACGCTACTTCGAGCCTTCGAAGTACCAGCTATCCTCCACCAGTGTCGTCCTGCTGCGCGGCAAGCCGCTCACACTCTCGGTGTACACGCAGTACGACGATCCCGCCGATGTGGAATGGATCCGCGCCACGACAGCGCGATGGATCGACGAGCTGAAGCGCCTAAACGCGCGCTGAGCGCATGCCCTCTTTCGATATCGTTTCCCAGGTCGACGGCCAGGAAGTCAAGAACGCCGTCGAGCAGACCAATAAGGAGATCTCCAACCGGTTCGATTTCAAGGGCTCCGACGCGCGCGTGGAGCAGGCGGACCTTGCGCTTACGGTTTACGCCGACGACGAATTCAAGCTTGGCCAGGTCCTCGACGTGCTGCGCTCGCGCCTTGCCAAGCGCAACGTCGACGTGCGCGCCCTCGAGCCGGGCGCGGTGGAGAAAGTCTCGGGCGACAAGGTGAAGCGTCCGGTCATCGTGAAGGTCGGCGTGCCGCAGGAAAAGGCGAAGCAGATCCAGAAGCTCATCAAGGATTCCAAGCTCAAGGTCGCCGCCTCGATCCAAGGCGATGCGGTGCGCGTTTCAGGCGGAAAGAAGGACGACCTCCAGGCTGCGATCCAGCTGGTCAGGAAATCGGTCACCGATCTCCCGCTTCAGTACATCAACTTCCGCGACTGAGGCCTTCACTCCAGCGATCGTAGATGCGATCGGCGACCTGGTGCAGCCGGTCCAGGCGCGGCTCCAGGTTCTTCTCGATCTCGGCCGTCCGCTGCACGGCCGGGCTTTTCTTGTGGGCGCGCATCTCCTCGCCTCCGCTGCTCACCCACGTGCGCACGAGCTCGAGTGTCATCTCGACATGGCATTGCATCGCGAAGTGGTGCCCGAGCGCGAACGCCTGGTTCAGGCAATGCTCTCCCTCCAGCACGCGCGTTGCGCCCGGCGGAATGCTGAAAGTCTCCCCGTGCCACTGGAAGGTCTCGAAGGCCTGGAGCTCTCCCAGCCACTCGCGCGCAACGCCGTTGTCGGCCACGCGGACTTCACCCCAGCCAATCTCGCGCACCGGGTTCGGGCGCACCGCCCCGCCGAAGGCGCGCGACATGAGCTGGCCGCCGAGACAATGACCGATCAGCGGCACGCCGCGGCGCACCGCGGTTCGCAGCAGCTCGAGGAGCGGCGGGATCCAGGGAAGATGGTCGTTGGCGCTCATCGGCCCGCCCATTACCGCGAGCCCCGAGTACTCGCGCGGGTCCGCCGGTACTTTGTCACCCTCGTCGAGCGGCACGAGCCGCCACGGAATTGAGCGGCGTTCGAGATAGGTGGCAAAATAGCCCGGGCCTTCCGTGCGCGCGGTTCTAATAATGCCGACGGATTTCATGCGAGCTTCTATTTTGCTTCTCCTCGCTCTTTTGTCCACAGCGTCGGGCGCGGCCGATGTGGCGTTGATCGGCGTCATTGGCGACAGGGCCGCAGTGCTCGCGGTGGATGGCCGGGATCCCAAGACCGTGAAGGTAGGGCAACAGTGGAGCGGCATCACCGTGATTTCGGTCGAGCGCAGCGAAGCCACGGTGGAAATCGACGGTAAGCGGCGCGTGCTGAAGATGGGCCAGCATTACCACGCCGCTGCCGCAATCGCCGACCGTCAACGCGTAACGCTCGCTGCCGACCCGCGCGGACACTTCATCACTGAAGGCGCGATCAACGGCAACCCGGTGCGCTTCCTGGTCGATACGGGCGCCACCATGGTGGCGCTGCCGGCAGCGGAGGCGGTGCGGCTCGGCATCGATTACCGCAAGGGCCAGCCCGGCCTTACCAGCACCGCAGGCGGCACGGTGCCGACCTACCGCGTGAGGTTCGACAGCGTGCGGCTCGGAGAAATCGAGATCGCCGGCGTGGACGGCATGGTCCTCGAGCATGGCCTGAACATCGCGCTCCTCGGTATGAGCTTCCTCAATCGGGTGGAGATGAAGCGCGACGGACACACCATGGTGCTCACCCGCCGCTTCTGAAGAAACCGGGGTCTGACCCGATCATTTCCCCGGAACGAGCGGGACGAAACGTACGGGCAAGACCCGCTTCTCCTCCACCCCGCCATCGGCGCGCTTAGTCAGAAGCTTGAGGTACTGAATGTCGCCCGCTCCGCCCAGCGGGATCACCATGCGGCCGCCGGGCTTTAGCTGGCCGACGAGCGCCTGCGGCACGCGCGGCGCCGCCGCAGTGACCACGATGCCGTCGAACGGCGCCTTCTCCGGCCAGCCGGCGTAGCCGTCGCCGATACGCACTTCTATGTTGCCGTAACCGAGTTCTTGCAGGCGCTTTGCCGCCGTTCGTCCCAAAGTCTCGATGATCTCGATTGTGTACACCCTGGAGACGATCTCGGCGAGGACGGCCGCCTGGTAGCCCGAGCCTGTTCCGACCTCGAGGATAACGTCGGCCGGCTTAGGCTGGAGCAGGTCGGTCGAAACCGCGACGATGTACGGCTGCGAAATCGTCTGGCCCGCCCCTATTGGCAGCGGGTGGTTTCGATACGCGCGCGAAGCCTCGCCCGGCGGCACAAGTCGATGGCGCTCCACTTTGCCCAAAGCCTTGCGTACAGGGGGCGACATGGCGGGCAGGCCGGTTTCGGAGCGGGTTTCCGCGTACATCGCGTCCACTTCGGCCACCATCCGGGCCCGCTGGCTGGCGTAGTCCTGACCGTTAGCCGTAAGCCCGAACATGAGCAAGACCGAGCCCGCTAGCGCGCGCGTTTGTTCCTCTCGATCAAAGCGTACGCGCTATGGTTGTGGATCGACTCGAAATTCTCCGACTCGACCACGTAGGCGTCGATGCGCTCGTCCAGATTCAGCACTGCCGCCACGTCACGCACCATGTCCTCGACGAATTTCGGGTTGTCGTAGGCGCGCTCGGTGACGAACTTCTCGTCCGGGCGCTTGAGCAGGCCGTAGAGCTCGCTCGAGCCCTGCTTTTCGACGATGTCGACGATCTCCTCGATCCAGACGAACTCGTTGGTGCGGGCGGTGACCGTGACGTGCGAGCGCTGATTGTGGGCGCCGCGCTCGGAAATTTTCTTGGAGCACGGGCACAGGCTCGTCACCGGCACGACCACCTTCATGGTGAAGCTCGGTCGCCCGTGCTTGACCTCGCCGAGGAAAGTGACCTCGTAGTCCATGAGGCTTCTTACCGCCGACACCGGCGCCTTCTTCTCGATGAAGTACGGAAAGGACATCTCGATATGCCCTTCGTCCGCCTCGAGCTTCTGCACCATCTCGCGCAACATGACCTGGAAGGTCTCCACCGTGATCTCGCGCTCGTGCTCCTCCAGGATCTCGACGAAGCGCGACATGTGCGTGCCCTTGAAGTGGTGCGGCAGGCAGACGTACATGTTGAACGTCGCCACGGTGTGCTGTACCCCGCCTGCGCGCTCCTGAATTCGCATCGGATGACGGATCGCCTTGATGCCCACCTTGTCGATCGCGAGCTTGCGCGAATCCGGAGTGGACTGGACGTCAGGAATGTTTTGCAGATCGCGTGCTTTCATGGGGTCGATTCTAACATCCGAGTAATTTACTCGGACATTACGGCCGTAATGGATTTCCGGATACCTTCGGCATCCAGACCGACCGAAGCAAGCAGCCTGCCGGGGTCGCCGTGATCGATGAACCGATCCGGCAGACCGAGAAGGAGGATGCGGGTTTCCTCTTTCGCGAGAAGCTCGCAGACAGCGGATCCGGCCCCGCCCATGATCTGGTGCTCCTCGACCGTGACCAGAAGCTCGTGCGTACGCGCGAGTTCGCGCACGACATCGCTATCGAGCGGCTTCACGAACCGCATGTTGACCACGGTGGCGTCGAGCGCCCCGCCCGCCTCGAGCGCGGGCTTGAGCATCGAGCCAAACGCGAGGATGGCCACACGGGTGCCGGCGCGCTTGATCTCCGCCTTGCCGATGGAAATCGCATTCATCTCGCGCGGCGCATCACCGAGCGCCGCACCGCGCGGGTAGCGCACCGTGGCCGGCCCGTTCAAGTTGAACCCGGTAAACAGCATGTCGCGGCACTCGGCGGCATCCGACGGCGCCATCACCGTCAGGTTGGGCACCGTGCGCAGATAGGCATAGTCGAACGCGCCGTTGTGCGTGGCGCCGTCGCCGCCGACCAAACCGCCGCGATCGAGCGCAAACAGCACCGGCAGGTTCTGGATGGCGACGTCGTGGATGAGCTGGTCGTAGCCGCGCTGCAGGAACGTGGAATAGATGGCGACCACCGGCTTCATACCCTCGCACGCAAGCCCGGCGGCGAAGGTAACGGCGTGCTGCTCGGCGATGCCGACGTCGTAGTAACGCTGCGGGAAGCGCTCGGAGTAGGCCACCATCCCCGAGCCTTCGCGCATCGCCGGCGTGATCGCCACGAGGCGCGGATCGCGCGCGGCCATATCGCAGAGCCAGTCGCCGAACACCTGCGAGTAAGTCGGCTTCCCGGCCGCCGCCTTCTTCAATCCTTCGGCCGGATCGAACTTGCTCGGGCCGTGGTAAGCGATCGGGTCTTCCTCCGCGAGCTTGTAGCCCTGTCCTTTGCGCGTGATGATGTGCAGGAACTGCGGGCCCCTGAGTTTCTTGATATTGGCGAGTGTGGCGATCAGTGCGTCGAGGTCGTGGCCGTCGATTGGGCCGATGTAGTTGAAGCCGAACTCCTCGAATAGCGTCGAAGGCGTCACCATGCCCTTGACGTGTTCCTCGGTGCGGCGCGCGAGCTCCCATACGCCGACGCGCTTCAGCAGGTGCTCGCTCGCACGCCGCGCTGTGGAATAGACGCGTCCCGAAAGCAGGCGCGCGAGGTAGTTGGTGAGCGCGCCAACCGGGGGCGAGATCGACATCTCGTTGTCGTTCAGGATGACAAGCAGATCCACATTCATGGCCCCGGCGTTGTTCATCGCTTCGTAAGCCATGCCGGCCGACATCGCGCCGTCGCCGATGACCGCGATGCAGCGCCGCTGCTCGCCTTTCATCCTTGCGGCTACCGCCATGCCGAGGGCCGCCGAGATCGAAGTACTGGAATGTGCGGTGCCGAAGGTGTCGTAGCGGGACTCGCTGCGCCTGGGAAAGCCCGAGATGCCCTCGAGCATGCGCAGGCGCGCCATGGCTTCCCGCCGGCCGGTGAGGATCTTGTGCGGGTAGGTCTGGTGGCCGACGTCCCAGACGATGCGGTCTTCCGGCGTATCGAACACGTAGTGCAGCGCAATGGTGAGCTCCACCGTGCCCAGGTTCGACGACAGGTGGCCGCCCGTCTTGGAAACCGATTCGAGCACGAAGGCACGCAGCTCGGCGGCGAGCTGCCCGAGCTGCTTGCGCTCGAGTGCCCGCAGCTGCGCCGGATCGTCGATCGTCCTCAGCAGCGCGTAGCTCGCCGGTGCGCCGCCGTCGGCCGGCAGCTCATGGCTGATCGCCGCCATCGCTAGAACTTTCTCAGAACGATGAAGTCGGCGAGCTCGCCGAGGCGGCGCGCCGGGGCGCCAATGCCCGCGAGCGCGGCATGCGCCTCTGCGCGCAGCTCCTCTGCGAGGCTGCGCGCGCGCGCGACTCCCATCGCAGTGACGTAGGTTGGCTTGCCCTGCCGGGAGTCCTTGCCCGCCGTCTTGCCGAGCGTTGCCGTGCTCGCGTCGTAATCGAGCACGTCATCGACGACCTGGAACGCGAGGCCGATTGCCTTGGCGTACTTGTCCAGCTTCGGCTTTCCCGTCTCCGCGTCTCTTCCGCAGGCAACGCCGAGCAGCACGGCGGCTCTGATGAGCGCGCCGGTCTTTCGAATATGCATGAATTCGAGCTCTGCAAGGTCGAGCGTCTTGCCGGTGGCCTCGAGGTCGATCTGCTGGCCGCCCGCCATCCCGCGCGAGCCGGCGGCGAGCGCCAGCGTCTTCACCATCTCGAGCTGCTGGCGCGGGTCGTCGGCCAGGCGATGCTCGGCCAGGAGCTGGAAAGCGAGCGCCTGCAGCGCGTCTCCGACAAGGAGTGCAGTGGCTTCGTCGTATTCGACGTGCACGGTCGGCTTGCCACGGCGCAGGACGTCGTTGTCCATGCAAGGCAAGTCGTCGTGCACGAGCGAATAGGCGTGGATGAGCTCGACCGCCGCTGCGGCCACCTCGAGCCGTTCCGGCGACGCTCCGGATACTTCGCCCGCAGCAAAAGCGAGCAGCGGCCGTACCCGCTTGCCGCCTTCGAGCGTCGCGTAGCGCATCGCTTCGTGCAGCTGCGCCGGCGCGACGGCGGCCGCCGGAAGAACGCGCGCGAGCACCGTTTCCATGCGCGCCTGAACTCCGCCCATCCAGGCCTGGAACTCGCTGTCAAGAATCTTCATCGCGCTCGGCCGCAGCTGCAAGCGGCTTGAGAACCTCTCCTTCGAGAACCTTGACCTGTTGCTGGGCGGCTTCGAGCTTCTGCTGGCAGAAGCGCGCGAGCTCGAGCCCACGCTTGTGGGTGGCGAGCGCCTGCTCGAGCGAAAGCTCCCCGCTTTCCATGCGGGCGACGATTTTTTCGAGCTCGGCGAGCGCCTTTTCGAAGTCGAGCTCGTCGAGCCCGCCTGAAGGCTTGCTCATCGTTTGCTAAAATACTGTTTTTCTAAGAGCTTTACAACGCATGGCGGATGTTTCGCAGCCTGCAAAACTCACACCGGCGAGCTGTCAATTGCCGGCGTCCTGGTACTTCGATCCGCAGATCTTCGAAACGGAAAAGCGCCTTCTTTTCCAGGCCGGGGCGAACTACGTCGGCCATGAACTGATGGCGCCCAACGAAGGCGACTGGCACTCGCTAGCGTGGATGGATCACGCCAAGGTGCTGGTTCGCAATGCCAGCGGCGTAGAACTGCTCTCGAACGTGTGCCGCCACCGCCAGGCGATCATGCTGCAAGGCCGCGGCCACGCCGAGAATATCGTGTGCCCGGTGCATCGCTGGACCTACGACATGAAAGGCCAGTTGCTCGGCGCGCCGCGGTTCGCCGACCAGCCCTGCGCGAAGCTCGCCGCCACGCCGCTCAAGCGCTGGAACGGGCTGCTTTTCGCGGGGCCGCGCGACCCGGCGGTCGATCTCGCGAAGCTCACCACAGTTGCGGACTGGGACTTCAGCGGCTTCGTGCTCGACTCGGTGCGCATCGACGACTACGACGTCAACTGGAAGACCTTCATCGAGACGTACCAGGAGGTCTACCACGTGGATCTCGTTCATCCCGGGCTCGGCAATTTTGCGAACTGCGACGACTTCACGGCCGATTACGGGGCCGAATACTCGGTTCAGATCGTGCCAGCCAAGGCTGGGCTCGCACGACCCGGGACGCCCGGTTACAAGCGGTGGCATGAGGTCTGCCTGAAGTACCTCGATGGCCGGGAGCCGAAGTACGGCGCGCTGTGGATGACCTATTACCCCGGCCTGATGCTCGAGTGGTACCCGAACGTACGGGTGATCTCGCATCTCATCCCGCGCTCGCCGACGCGCACCACCAACGTGGTCGAGTTCTACTACCCCGAAGAGATCACGCTCTTCGAGCGCGAGTTCATCGAAGCACAGCAGGCCGCGTACGTCGAGACCGCGATCGAGGACCACGTGATCTGCATGCGCTTGGACCGCGGCCGCCGGGCCCTCTACGAGCAAGGCCTCGACGACGCCGGTCCCTACCAGTCGCCGATGGAGGACCCGGAGGTGCACTTCCATGAGTGGCTCCACGCTCGTCTCGACCGGTGAGCTAGCCGCCAACCTCACCAAGTGGCGCGTCTTCGACTGCCGTCACGACCTCGCCAATCCCAAGCTTGGCGAGCAGCAGTACCGCGAAGGCCATATTCCTGGGGCGCTTTTCGCACACCTCGACCGCGACCTCTCCGGTCGCAAGACGGGCGCGAACGGCCGGCATCCCCTTCCCGATCCGCAGGATTTCGAGAAGTGGCTGGAGAAAACCGGATTGACGCCCCAAGACCAGGCCGTCTGCTATGACGGCGGTCCGGGCGCGATGGCGGCGCGCCTTTGGTGGATGCTGCGCTGGGTCGGGCACGAGAACGTCTCCGTCCTAGACGGCGGTTTTGCGAAGTGGACCAAGGAAGCTCGCCCCGTGACGTTCGACGTGCCGCACTTCACCCCTTTCAACTACCCGATGACGCCCCGCACCGATGCGGTTGTGGACGTCCACTGGGTCGAAAGGAACCTGGGCAAATCATTCTTGCTCGATGCTCGGGCTCCGGTGCGCTACCGCGGCGAGCAGGAGCCCATCGACCCGGTTGCGGGGCGCATCAAGGGCGCCTGGAACCGTTTCAACATGGACAATGTTTCAGCCCAAGGAACATTCAAATCTCCGGACGAACTGAAGAACGAATTCGAGTCGGTCCTGCAAGGGCGCTCACCGGGCGAAGTCATCCATTACTGCGGCTCGGGCGTGGCCGCGTGCCACAACCTGCTCGCAATGGAGCTCGCCGGGCTGAAGGGCGGCAAGCTTTACCCTGGCTCGTGGAGCGAGTGGATTGCGGATCCCAAGCGGGCGCAGGAGCGCGGCTAAAGAGGTGGCTTTGCGTCTCCGGGCAAAGGCAGCCCAGCAGTGTTCAGCACCATCGCCATTAGCGTGTAGTAGCCGTTCAGCGCGATCAACTCGAGCACCCCGTCGAGCCCGAAGCGGCTTTGTATTTGCTTGAACGACTCGTCGCCCGCTCTTCCGGTAGCGTGCACTTCGCGGCAAAAGACGTAAACGGCTTCTTCTTCGTCCGAAAGGTTCTGCGGCTCGCGGTTAGCCGCGATCGCATCCACCGTTTCCTGTGCCAGGCCGCCTTCGAGCGCGAGCTTGGAGTGCATGACCCACTCGTGTTGGCAGGTCCAGCGTCTCGCGGTGACAAGAATGGCAAGCTCCTTCAGCTTCGGCGGTAGCTTACCCTGCCAGCGCAGATGCTCGCCGAGCTTCTGCAGCCGGCGCGCGAGCTCCGGGTTGTGGATCAGCGCGATGAACGGCCCGCGCACCTCGCCGCGCGGGCCGGCGGCGATCTCGGCCGCGACTTCGCGCTGCATTGCGTTCATCGCCTCCAAGGTCAGTCTTGGAAATCTGGGCTGTGTCATCCTCTGCGGATAATGGCGGACGCCATCCTCGTCGTCCACTTTCTGATCGTCGTCTTCATTGTCGGCGGCCTGTTGCTCGTGTGGGCGGGCGCCGCGCTCGGCTGGCACTGGGTACGCAATCCGTGGTTTCGCTACCTGCACCTCGGCGCGATCGGCTTCGTCGCCGCCGAGGCGCTGCTCGGCGTTATGTGTCCTCTCACTGTTTGGGAAGACATGCTCCGCAGTGGCGCTCGGGCCGAGTCCTTCGTCGGCCGCTGGGTGCGCTATTTTCTCTACTACGAGGCCCCGGAATGGGTGTTCACGCTCGCCTACGTTGCCTGGGCGGCCGTTACGCTGGCGACATTACGGCTCGTTCCGCCCAGGCGAAAAGCTGCCTGAAGATTTCCTCCCGGATGTGCGGGCGCGACAGGGTCACGTCGTGCTGAGCGCCAGGGAAGGCGAGCACCGAGACCTCGCGGCCCAGCGTGCGCGACCAGCGAGCGATATGCCGCCAGTCGAGCACGAAGTCCGTCTCGTCCGAATGCATGGCGAGCACTGGACAGCGCACGTCGAGGCCGCGGTGCACTTTCTGGTGAGCATCGGTGATCGCGCCGAGCCAGCCGTAATACACCGGAAATCCCTCGATCGGCTTGAGCGTCCTATCGAACTCCCAGCCTTCGTCGAGGAGTCCTCGCGCGTAGTCGGGTAGCAGCGCCTTCGGATCGTTAAGAAAGGGGAAGAAGCGGCCAAGTGCGGCGGCCATGTGAAGCTGGGTTTTCTTCCACTCCGGCAGCCTCCAATCGAAGAACGGGCTGTTCAGCCATAGTGCCCGAACGCGCGCGCGATGCGGGCCTTCGTGAGCATAGAGCGCGCTGATGAGGCCGCCGGTCGAGTGCCCGGCAAGGAGGACCGGCTCGCCGATCACGTCCATCGCGCGCGTGATATCCGGGTAGTACTCGGCAACGCTCTTGCAGAAGTTTGGATGCTGGTGCGGCCGAAGGGAGCGGCCGTGCTTGCGCAGGTCGAGCGCGTAGAAGGCATAGCCTTCCATGGCGAAGCGCTCGGCGACGTGGCGCTGGAAAAAGTACTCGGCGAAGCCATGCACCCAGAGCGCCGCGCCGCGCGGCGCGGCCAGCGCCGGCAGGCGCGCCAGCGTGGCAAGCACGCGACCGTCGTAGTCGTCCGGAAACTCGAGCTCGAGCGCCTCGAACCCGGGAAGCAAGCGATCAGGCTGCCAGGCCTGCATGGCGAGAGAGTGCCCAGCGTACGTGCTCCCTGACTAGCGCGGAGGGATGGTCTTTCCTGACGGACAGGGCATTGATGATCTGGGGAGAGCTTGGTGCGTTGCCCAATCCCACCGCGAGGTTGCGGAGCCACCGCTCGTAGCCGACGCGCCGGATCGGCGAGCCGCGTAGCCGCTCGTCGAACTCGGCCTCAGTCCAGCCGAAAAGCTCGACCAGCGTGGCGTGGTCGAGCCCGTTCCGGGGCTGAAAGTCTTTTTCCGCACTCAGGTTCGCGAAGCGGTTCCACGGGCAGACGAGCTGGCAGTCGTCGCAGCCGTAAACGCGGTTGCCGATAAGCGGCCGCAGCTCCTCCGGAATCGCGCTCTTGTGCTCGATGGTGAGATACGAGATGCAGCGCCGCGCGTCAAGCTGGTAGGGGCCGCGTATCGCCTGCGTTGGGCAGACCTCGATGCAGCGCTCGCAGGTTCCACAGTAGTTTTTTTCGGGATCGTCCACCGGCAACGGAATATCACAGTAGATCTCTCCCAGAAAGAACCAGGAGCCGGCGTCGCGGGTCAGGAGCAGGGTGTGCTTGCCACGCCAGCCGATCCCCGCGCGCGCCCCGAGCTCGACTTCCATCACTGGGGCCGAGTCTGCGAACACCCGGTAGCCGAAATCGCCGATCTCGGCGGCAATGCGGTCGCAGAGCTTTTGCAGCCGGTCGCGCAGCACCTTGTGATAGTCCCGGCCCCTTGCGTAGCGCGCTATGTTTGCCTTCTCTCCTTCAACGGAAATTCCCTGGGCAACATCGTTCAGGTAATTCATGCGGCACGAGATGACGCGGAGCGTTCCCGGCTTGAGCTCCGCCGGACGGGCGCGGAGGGTGCCATGGCGCGCCATATACTCCATCTCGCCATGCCAGCCCCGCCCGAGCCATTCGAGGAGCCGCGGCTCCGCGGCAGACAGGTCGGTATCCGCGATCCCCACCGCCTGGAAACCGAGCTCTCGCCCCCATTGCTTGATGCTGGAGCTTAAGTTGCCGGACGCTGCGGCTACGTTGCGCCTTGGCGAAGCGCTGGCCACCGGGGTGGCGCCGGGTACGGTTCTCTTCATCTCTGGAGACCTTGGGGCGGGCAAGACTACGCTCGTTCGGGGCCTGCTGCGGGGGCTGGGATATTCCGGGCGAGCCAAAAGCCCGACCTACGCGTTGGTTGAGCCTTACAGCTTTTCGAGATTAGACTTATATCACTTTGATTTCTATCGTTTCAAGGATCGATCAGAATGGCTGAACTCGGGCTTCCGGGAGCACTTCAACCCGGGCTCGATATGCGTGGTCGAATGGCCCGAGAAAGCGGGGGACTTGCTTTCCGCGCCGGACCTGCACATCCGGCTCGAGTTCGAGGGAGAGGCGCGACGGGCACAACTGGAAGCACGCTCACCGGCTGGCGAGGCCTGGCTCTCGTCTTTGCGCTTTTCCTAGGAAACGCCGAAGCGCAGGTCGTGTCTACGCGCATCTGGCCGGCGCGTGACTATACGCGGCTCACGCTCGAATCCAAGGGAGAGATTCGCCACACCGTCTTCAACCTCAAAGATCCTGAGCGCCTCGTGCTCGACCTGGAAACGGCCGAGCTGTCGCCCGCACTTGCTGAGCTGAATGGCAAAGTCGCCGCGGACGACCCCTACATCAAAAGCCTGCGCGTGGCGCGAAACCGCCCGGGCGTAATTCGTCTCGTCCTGGATCTGAAAACGGATGTCAAGCCGCAGGTCTTCAACCTGCCGCCGATCGCCGAGTATGGCCATCGGCTGGTGCTCGATATCCACCCGCTACTGGCGGTTGATCCCGTCGCGGTGCTCATCGAAGAATCGCAAAAGCGCCCGCAATCCGCGACGAAGCCGAGCGAGCTGCGCCTCGCCACCATCGCGATCGATGCGGGCCATGGCGGCGAAGACCCGGGCGCGATCGGTCGCCGCGGCTCGCGGGAGAAGGACATCACCCTCAACATCGCGCGCCGGCTGAAGAGGCTCGTCGATGCGGACCCGAACATGCGCGCGCTCCTCACGCGCGACGGCGACTACTTTCTGCCGCTCGGCGCACGCGTGGAGAAGGCCCGCGCGGTGAAGGCGGACCTCCTGGTCTCGATCCACGCGGACGCTTTCAAGCGGCCGGACGTGCGGGGCTCGTCGGTGTTCGCGCTCTCCGATCGGCGCGCCACGTCGGAAATGGCGCGCATTCTGGCGAAGCAGGAAAATGAGTCGGATCTGATCGGCGGCGTCGCGCTGACCAAGAAGGACGACCACGTCAAGCGCACCATCGTCGATCTATCGCAGACCGCCACCATCGACCACAGCCTGCGCCTGGGTAACTCGGTGCTGAGGCGTCTCGGCACTGTGAACGACCTTCACAAGCCGAGCGTCGAGCAGGCGAGCTTCGCCGTGCTCACCGCGCACGATGTGCCTTCCATCCTCGTCGAGACAGCTTTCATCTCCAACCCGGAAGAGGAGCGGCGGCTCAACGACGAGGCTTACCAGGACAAGCTCGCGCGCGCAATCCTCGACGGCATCCGCGAGTATGTTGCCAAGCACCCGCCCCGGCCGCAGGGCCCAACCGCCCGCCATCCACTCGTCCGCCAGGCGGCACTGTCCGTGACCCGATAACGCGGTCGCCCGCAGTCGCATTCTGGAGGACCTAACGCTGCAGCCTTCGCTGGGCCACGGCTTTTGCGGTTGATCCAGTCTGCAAGAATGCCGCGCGCACCCGAGAGCGCGGTTACTTCATTTCACTCGGAAGACACCTCTGACAAGCCGGACCTGGCCCTCCTGAAGACTGCGCCGCGCATTGCCGGCCTTTTGTGCGAGATTATCGACGTAAACCGCCAAGCCCAACTGTCCCGGTGCCGCAGGCGTGGCATTTGCGGTAGTCCGGCTCAAATGGAGGTCGCTGGTGTCCTCGAAGAGTTCAGCGGTGAATCCGCTCTCGCCGAGAGCCGATCGCATCTCTTCGGCAGACACAAGGAAGTTGTCGGCGGGGTCGGTAGCCCACGGAAGGGGAAAGTGGGACGTCGCCACTCTTCCTGCGGCCATCTCCTGGAAGGCGTACCGGCCGCCCGGCTTGAGAACCCGGTAGATCTCCGCGTAGAGCTTCCGCTTGTCCGCGATGTTCATGCCGACATTCTGCATCCAGACGACATCGAACGAATCCTCGGGAAAGGGCAGGTCGAGAGCATTGCCCCTGTGCACTTCGATTCGGTCGTCAAGGCCGGTCAGCCGATTCAGCAGTGCCGCACCGGCGCAGAAATCAGACGACATTTCAAGGCAGTCGACGCGGCAGCCGAGCACAGAAGCGAGCATGCGGGCGGGGCCGGCCAGCCCGGCTCCAATATCGAGAACGCGATCTTCGGCCCGAACACGCGCCAACTCCAGCAACTCGCGCGAAGCGGTGAGCCCGCCCGTGTGGAAATGATCAAGCGCTCCCAGCTCCTCGGGCGACAAGCGTTCTTCGGGATTCAAACCCGCTGCGCGGATGGCCGCCAGGATTCGCGCCTCGATGTCGCGAGCGGAGTAGTGTGTTTCCAGACTAGCCACAAATAATCCTTCCTAAAGATCAGACGTGTTCAGGCGCCGTCATCTTTCGTCATCATTTCAATGCGCTGTCCGAAGCAAAGGGCATTTTTCGACGACGGAGATAGGCTGTGGCGGACGCCGGGTTCTGACGCCCTTTTCTACTGTATGACGGAATCTGCCCGCACCCGGCTTCAACAAATTCCTTCCAGTAATACACGCCGAGAAGCCGGTGCCTCGTGGCAAGAGTCGCGATCAGCACCCGGTGCGCCGTAAAGAACGGGGCGCCGAGAGGAAGCAGCGCATCGGCCCGCTCACGGGCCGTCGCAACGGCAGCCGCAAGATCGGCTTTGCTGACCCCGACTTCCCTCGGCGTAGCCAAGCTCGCGAAGCCCAAGGCGTAGGCCCTCCGCGCTCGGATCACCGATATCCGCGACGTGGTTCGCAGCAGTCCTATACGTATGAGCGTTTGCTGTTGCGGGCGAACTGCGAGCGGCGCCGACAGCATGCCGACGCTCGCGGCAACCACGAAATTCCTGCGCGCGGTCTTCAAGTGGGCGGAGAAACCCGCGCCTCGCGACGCGAGCGCAGCCAGGCAAGAAAGCCCGGCGACACCGAAATCGCCACGATCAGGAAGATGACGACCGTCAGGTTGTTCTTAACGATCGGCTGGTTGCCGAACCAGTAGCCGGCGAGGCACAGCGACACGACCCAGGCCACCGCTCCGAGGATGCAAAAGGCGAGGTAGCGCAGGTACGGCATGGTGCCGACGCCGGCGACGAACGGGACGTAGGTGCGCACGATCGGCACGAAGCGCGCGAGGATGATCGTCTTGCCGCCGTGGCGTTCGTAGAAGGCGTGGGCGCGCTGCAGGTGCGCCGGGTTGAACCAGCGCGAGCGCTCAAAGTGGAAGACGCGCGGCCCGAGCCAGCGGCCGATCCAATAGTTGACGTTGTCGCCGCAAAGCGCGGCGGCGATCAGCGTCGCCATCACCGCGGCGATGTCCATGCCGCCCGCCGCGGCGACCGCACCGGTGACGAAGAGCAGCGAATCGCCCGGCAGGAACGGCGTGACGACGAGGCCGGTCTCGCAGAACACGATCACGAAGAGCAGCAGGTACACCCACGCGCCGTGCTCGCTGACGAACTCCGCGAGATGCACGTCGAGGTGCACCACGAGATCCCAGAACCAGGCGAGCAGCTCCATCGCCCGATTGTATAATCGGCGCGCTCCTCGCATGCCGGCCGTTCTCACCTCTCCGAGCGTCGAACGCGTGCGCGAAGCGTTGTCACGCGCGGGGCTCGCCGACACCATCGTCGAGCTGCCGGGCGCGGCGCGCACCGCGCGCGCCGCCGCCGACTATCTGGGCTGCGAGATCGGCCAGATCGCGAACTCCCTGGTGTTTCGCGCCGAAGCGAGCGACGCCGCGCTGCTCGTCATGTCGTCGGGCGCGAAGCGCGTCGATGTGGCACGGCTCGCGGCGCTGGTGGGCGAGCCGGTCGGCAAGGCGGACGCGGACTTCGTGCGCCGCCATACCGGTTTTGCGATCGGCGGCGTGGCGCCGGTCGGCCATGGCCTCGCGCGCACGTTCGTCGAAAAAAGCCTGGCCGCGTATCCGGAGCTCTGGGCCGCGGCTGGCCATCCGCACACTGTCTTTCGGCTGAGCTACGGCGCGCTGGTGCGCATCACGGGCGGCGACGAGGTCGACCTCACGTGAGCGCCATCCGCGTTCTGCCCGAGCTGCTGGTGAGCCAGATCGCCGCGGGCGAGGTGGTGGAGCGGCCGTCCTCGGTGCTGAAGGAACTGCTCGAGAACAGCGTCGACGCTGGAGCCCAGGCGATCACCGTGGCGCTCGACGCAGGCGGGATCAAGCGGGTACAGGTCGAGGACGATGGCGCCGGGATTGCGCGCGACGAGCTTCGGCTGGCGCTCGCGCGTCACGCGACGAGCAAGATCGCGACGCTTGAGGACCTCGAGGGCGTGGCGACGATGGGCTTCCGCGGCGAGGCGCTCGCCTCGATCGCTTCGGTCTCCAGACTCTCGATCACCAGCCGCACGCGCGAGGCGTCGCGCGCGGCCGCGGTCTCGGCCGAAGGCCCGCAGATCGGCGAGGTGCAGCCCGCCGCGCGCGCGCAGGGCACCACGGTCGCCGTGTCCGATCTCTATTTCAACACGCCTGCGCGGCGCAAATTTCTGCGCACCGAGGCGACGGAGCTAGGCCATTGCGACGAGGCCTTCCGCCGCATCGCGCTCGCCCACCCGCGCATCGCGTTCATGCTGAAGCACAACGCCCGGGTAAGCCACGTGCTGCGCGCGCAAGGGCCCGGGGAGCGTGCCGGCGCACTGCTCGGCGACGCGTTCGCCTCAAGCAGCATCTCGGTTGAAGCAGGTGGTGGTTCTTTGCGGCTGTACGGGAGAGCCGGAACGCCGCAGGCGGAAGGTGGGCAGTACTTCTTTGTGAATGGCCGCTTCGTGCGCGATCGCTTGCTCTCGCACGCCGTGCGCGAAGCGTATGCGCAGCTCCTGCACGGCGAGCGCCAGCCCGCGTACGTGCTGTTCCTCGAGGTCGATCCGCGCGGCGTCGACGTGAACGTGCATCCCGCGAAGACCGAGGTGCGCTTCCGCGACCCGCGCGCGGTGCACCAGTTCGTGTTTCACGCGCTGCAGCGTGCCTTGTCGCCCGGAGCGGCGGAAGCACCGGTGGCCTTCGCCACGGTGAATCGAGCCGTGGGCATCCAGGCGTCGTTTTCGATGCAGCAACCCGCGGCCGCTTACGAGACTTTCATGAAATCCGCCGTCACCGCGGCGCCGCTGCCCGCCAGCGAAAAAGCTCCTCCGCTCGGTTACGCCCTCGCGCAGCTGCACGGCGTGTATATCCTGGCGCAGAACGAGGCTGGGCTTGTGCTCGTCGACATGCACGCGGCCCACGAGCGCATCGTAATGGAGAAGCTCAAGGCCGGACTCGACGCCGGCGCGGTCCAGCGCCAGAACCTGCTCGTGCCCGCAGTGCTGTACGCCGAGGCGCTTGATATCGCGACCGCCGAAGAAAACCGCGAACCGCTCGAGCGCCTGGGGCTCGAGCTCAGCGTTTCCGGACCCAACGAGCTCGCCGTGCGTGCGGCGCCGGCGCCGCTTGCCGGCGGCGATATCGCCGGACTGGCGCGCGGCGTCCTCGCCGAGATCCGGCAGTACGGTGCCAGCCATGTGCTCGCGGCGCGCCAGAACGAGCTCCTCGCCACCATGGCTTGCCACGCCGCCGTGCGCGCGAATCGCGCACTCAGTCCTGCGGAGATGAACGCGCTCCTGCGCGAGATGGAGCAGACCGAGCGCTCGGGCAGCTGCAACCACGGCCGGCCGACCTGGTATCAGCTCACTCTTGCCGATTTAGACAAATTGTTCCTCAGAGGACGCTAGAGGTGCCTGCCCCCCCAAAAACCATGATCGTTACCGGCGGCGGCCGTGGCATCGGCGCAGCGACCGCGCGCCTTGCAGCCGAGCGGGGCTACGCAGTGTGCATCAACTACCGCAAGGACGCAGACGCGGCGGAAATGCTTGCCCGGGAAATCAAGGCGATCGCCATCCAGGGCGACGTCGCCAGCGAGGCTGATGTCGTGCGTCTGTTCAGGACGGTGGACGATAAGCTGGGGCGCCTGAGCGTGCTCGTCAACAACGCCGGCATCGTCGACCGCGGTACTCGCGTCGAGCACATGTCGGCCGAGCGCATCCAGCGCATGCTCGCGGTGAACGTCACGGGCAGCTTCCTGTGCGCACGCGAGGCGGTGAAGCGCATGTCGACGCGCCATGCCGGCAAAGGCGGCGCCATCGTCAATGTGTCCTCGGTGGCGGCGCGGCTCGGAGGGCCGGGCGAGTATGTGGACTACGCCGCGTCGAAAGGCGCGATCGACACGTTTACCATCGGACTCGCGAAAGAGGTGGGGCCGGAGGGCATCCGCGTAAACGCGGTCCGGCCTGGCATCATCCGGACCGAGATTCACTTCGCGAGCGGCGACCCCGGGCGCGTAGAGCGCATAGGACGCAGCGCTCCGCTCGAGCGCCCGGGCGAGGCGGAAGAGGTCGCGCGCGCCATCGTCTGGCTCGCGTCCGACGAGGCTTCATACATCACGGGAGCGCTGCTCGACATCGCCGGCGGCCGCTAGCTTGCAGGGCGTCGTCTACGCGCTTCTCGGGCCGACCGCGAGCGGCAAGTCCACGCTTGCGCTCGAGGTCGGCGAGAAGCTGCCGCTCGAAATCGTGTCGATGGATTCGGCGCTCGTCTATTGCGGCATGGACATCGGCACCGCGAAGCCAAGCGCGAGGCAGCGCGCGCGCGTGCCGCACCACCTCATTGACCTCATCGACCCCGACGAGGCCTACTCGGCGGGTCGCTGGCGGCGCGACGCACTCTCGAAGATCCGCGAAATCGCGGGCAGAAACAAGATTCCTCTGCTGGTCGGCGGAACGATGCTGTACTACCGCGCCCTCACCGGGGGTCTGGACGCGCTGCCGCCGGCTGACGCTCAAGTGCGCGCCGAAATCGATGCCGCGGCGGCGCGCCGCGGCTGGCCGGCATTGCACGCCGAGTTGGCGCGGATCGATGCAAGAACGGCGCAGCGCCTGGCGCCGAACGACGCGCAGCGCATTCAGCGGGCGCTGGAAGTCTGGAGGCTCACCGGAAGGACGCTGTCGAGCCTGCAAGGCGTCGCCCGGCAGGATCTGCCGTTCGAGCTGAAAGGCCTTGCGCTCGTGCCCGAGCGCGCCGTCCTGCACGAAAGGATCGCGAGGCGCTTCGACGCCATGCTAGAGCTCGGGCTCATCGACGAAGTGCGCGGGCTGCGTCAACGCTATCGCCTGAGCGCCGCCATGCCGAGCATGCGCGCGGTCGGCTATCGGCAGGTGTGGGAGTACCTCGAAGGCCGCTATGACAAGGCAGCGCTCCGGGAGAAGGGCGTTGCCGCGACGCGACAGCTGGCGAAGCGCCAGCTCACCTGGCTGCGAAGCCTGCCGGGTCTGCAGCGCATAGAGGCCGGCGGCGTAGCCCTCGAGCGCCTGCTTCACTCGCTCTTGTAGGCGCCTAGAATCCGCGTACTTGTCAGGAGAGGTCATGGAAATCGGCATCATCGGGCTGGGCCGCATGGGCGCCGGCATGGCGCGGCGCCTGGCGCGCGGTGGCGCGCGCGTCGTGTGCTATGACCACGCCGAGGCTGCTAGCGAGGCTCTGGCTGAAGAAGGAAACGTCGAGCGCGCGGAAAACCTCGCCGCGCTGTGCGCGCGGCTCGACGGCGAGCGCGTCATTGTCCTATCTCTGCCGGCAGGCGCGGTGGTCGAGGACACCATCCGCGATTTGATTCCGCTCTGTTCGGCGGGCGACACGATCGTCGACTGCGGCAACAGCTACTACAAGGACTCGATGCGCCGCGCGCTCGGGCTCTCGCAACAGGGCCTGCGCTATATCGACGTCGGCGTCTCCGGCGGGATCCACGGGCTCGAAGGCGGCTACTGCCTGATGCTGGGCGGCACACCAAAATCCATCGAGATCTTCGAGCCGTTTGCGAAGCTGCTCGCACCCCACGCCGAGCGTGGCTGGCTGCATTGCGGGCCGAGCGGCGCCGGGCACTTCGCCAAGATGATCCACAACGGCATCGAGTACGGGATGATGCAGGCGCTTGCCGAGGGCTTCGCGCTGCTGGCGGCGCGTCGGGAGCTCGACATCGACGTCGCGCGCCTCGCCGAGACCTGGCGCCACGGCAGCGTGGTGCGTTCATGGCTGCTCGACCTGTGCGTCGAGATCCTCAAGGACGAGAATCTTGTCGACGTGGCGCCGGTGGTCGCGGATTCGGGCGAAGGCCGCTGGACCGCGCTCGAGTCGATCGAGCTCGGTGTGCCGGCGCCGGCGATCGTCGCGGCGCTGATGAACCGCTTCTCGAGCCAGGGCCGCTCGGACTACACGCGGCGGCTTCTTGCCATGATGCGCGCGCGCTTCGGCGGCCATCCGACCGAAAAGCTGCGGCCGGGATGATCGTGCTGGTGATGGGGGTCGCCGGCGTCGGCAAGACGACGATCGGCGAGGGCCTCGCCCGCCGCCTCGGCTGGCGCTTCATCGACGCCGACGACTATCATCCGCCGCAAAACGTCGCCAAGATGAAAGCCGGCATCCCGCTCGATGATGCAGATCGGTGGCCGTGGCTCGGCCATCTGAATCGGATCATTAGGGCTGAACTCGATGCAGTGATTGCCTGCTCCGCCCTGAAGCAGAGCTACCGCGAGCGCTTGGCGCAAGGTATCCACGATTTCTGCATCGTCTACCTGCACGGCCGCCCGGAGCTTATCCGCTCCCGCATGGCAACGCGCACGCACCGCTACATGCCGGCGACGCTGCTCGATAGCCAGTTCGCCGCGCTCGAGCCGCCGAGCGATGCGATCTCGATAGACATCGTCGCTACACCCGACGAATGCCTGGCTAATATCGTCGCGCGCCTCGCGGCCGGCACCATCGCCCGATCAGGGGATTAGCCGGCCGTGCGGCTGCCGATGACCTGCAGTTCGAGCGCCCTCATTACCGCTGCCGCAGCGCAGTGCACGTCGAGCTTGCGGTACAGGTTCTTGATATGGCTCGCGACGGTGTGCGCCGAGATGCCGAGCCGCTCGGCAATCTCGGCGTACGTGCAACCGCTCGCCAGAAGGCGCACAACATCGGCTTCGCGCAAGGTGAGCATCGCGGCCGCCTAGTTGCCGATATGCACCTTGTAGCGCGCGCCGTTGGAGAAGTTGCACGTGCCCGCGCCCTGCAGCGGCGAGCTCATCTGGTACTCGCAGCTCATGAACGCTCCGCTTGGGCCCCAGGCGCTGGCGATGCCCTTGCGATCGTCGCCCGACACGCGAGTCGCTTCGCCGGTGAGCAGCTCACCCGCGTACTGCAGCTGGAAGCGGCCCTTGCCGGTCATCATGTTGGTGACCGTGCCCGACACCATCCCGGTGTGGGTGGCGATGTCGTTCTCCGGATAGAGCCGCGCGTGCAGCACCTTCGGCACGGGGGGCTGCGACAGGTGCGCCACCGGCTGAGGCGTCGGCCCGCCCGCAAATGGCGGAGGCGGGGTGGTCGGGATATAGATGGAATAGTTCTGGCCGTCGGGAGTGACCGGGACCACGTAGCAGCCGGAAAGCAGGCTGGCTTGCAGGCCGATCGCCGCAGCGAGTTTCGTAAGTTTCATGGTGCGCTCCTTCCTTATGGTTGGGTCCAGGACCCCTTGCCCTGGTGAGGCCATCGTGGCTTGCCCGCGGTTGCGCACCGCCTACGGCGGACTTACAGATCGCTTATAAGCCGCAGCCTGCCAGGCTGCCGATGCAGTACAGTAGGCGCCATTGCCTCAGGGGGAACCCGCCAAGACCATGAGCGGAAACGCTTTTCCCGACGCCCTGGCGCCGGGATACCGGCTGCACTGGTACGTGCTCGAGCAGGTGCTGGGCCAAGGCGGCTTCGGCATCACCTACCTTGCCCGCGACACGAACCTCGACCAACCGGTCGCCATCAAGGAGTACCTCCCGGTCGAGGTAGCCGGGCGGCGCGGCGACGCCAGTGTTCGCGCCCGCACCGAGGAGCACGCCGAGCGTTACCGCTGGGGCCTGGACCGGTTCATCCGCGAGGCGCGCACGCTGGCGCGCTTCGACCATCCGAACATCGTGCGCGTGCTGTCGGTGTTCGAGTTCAACAACACCGCCTACATAGTGATGCGCTGCGAGCGCGGCGAGACTCTCGCCGCGCTACTCGAGCGCCGCCACGCGCTTCCCGAGGCGGAGCTGATGCGCGTTCTGATGCCGATCTTGGACGGCTTGGAGCTCGTGCATAACGCCGGCTTCATCCATCGCGACATCAAGCCCGACAACATCTTGATTCGGGACGACGGCAGCCCGGTGCTGCTCGACTTCGGCTCGGCGCGGTACGCGCTCGGCCGCTCCCGCACCGTCACGATCCTCGTCGCGCCCGGCTACGCGCCGTTCGAGCAGTACTACAGCAGTGGCGAGAACCAGGGTCCGTGGACCGATGTGTACGGCCTGGGTGCAACCTGCTATCGCGCCATCGCCGGGCGTGCGCCGCTCGACGCGATTACACGTAGCAAGGGCATCCTTGGTAGCACGAAGGAAGTGCTCGTCCCCGCGACCGCCGTAGGAAGTGGCCGTTATTCCGATCGCCTGCTGAAGGCGATCGACCATGCGCTCGCCTTCGCCGAAAACGAGCGGCCGCAAAACATCGCTACCTGGCGCCAGGAGCTCCCTCCGATAACCTCGGGCAGCGCCACGCCGGTCGCGCCCCAAGCGGTACCACGGATGACGAGTCCTGCTGCTACCGTCACTGCGCCTGCCGGCGCAGCGGACGCCTCGCCGCCCACACCCTCAACAGCCGAGCGTGCACGGCGCACCTGGTCTAGTACCCGCGGTCCGCTGCTGTGGGGCGGAGTTGGGGCCGCGGCAGTGATCATTGTGCTCGCCGCGGCTCCCTGGCTTACCGTGCGGCGAGACTCCGTGGCCGACAAGACGGTGAGCGCGCCGGAAAAGCCGGCGCCACCTCCGCCGGCAGCCCCGGCGCCCTCGAGGCCAGACATGGACGAGCGTCTGAAGAAGCTCGAGGATCAGATCGCGCACGGACAGCAACTGCTGGAGGAAGAGCGCACGAAGCTTCAGGCCGAGCGCGACAAGCTGGAGCACGATCTGGAGGAGATGAAACGACGCGAAGAGGCCCAGGCGAAGCCGCGCGCGAAGCCTGCAGTGCAGACGTCGCGGGGAACAACCGCACCTTCCGCTCCTGTTGCACGGGTCGAGCCGCCCGCGCCACCGGTTGCATCGCCGCGGGCACCGGCTCCCGCTGCCGTTGCGCCCGCTCCCGAGGTGCGCGCAGAGCCAGCCAAATCGCCGAGCCCGCCACCGGTCGCGGTTGTCGCACCTCCACCTCCGCCACCGGCTCCGCCCACGACGAGCGAGCTGCTTGCACGCGCGGACAGTGCCGTGGCGCGCGGCGCCTACGACGACGCGCTTGCGATCCTCAAGCCGCTCGCCGAAAGGCAGAACGCGCGCGCGACAGTGAAGCTCGCCAACCTGCACCTCGACGGAAAGGGCGTGGAGCGCAACGATCAGGAAGCATTGCGGCTCTTCAGCCGGGCCGCCTCGCGTGGCGATGGCGAGGCGCAGTTCAAGGCGGGCGAGATGTACGCGGTCGGGCGCGGCACGGTGCAGAACAATTTCCAGGCCTACGTCTACTTGAGCGCAGCCGTGCAGTCGGGCGTCCAGGCCGCCAAGGCGCCGCAGGAACGCGTTGCGGCGCTTCTGCAACCCGCGGAACGCGCGCAGGCGGCGAAGCTGGCCGAGACGCTGATGCGCAAGGATCGCTGATGACCGCGAAGGCACGCGGCGGCCTTGCCCTCGTAGCGCTGCTTGCCGGGTGCGCAAGCGACGACCAGGTGCGCGGCGCGCTGATCGATGTCAACAATGAGTTTCGCCAGCAGTACGAGCGCATCCTCGCTGAGAACGGAACGCGGTTGTACAAGGTGAAGCGCCAGGAAGCGTTTAACGCGACGCGCATCGCGCTGACGCGCCTGGCAATGCGCATCGGCGGCCAGTCGGAGGAGCTCGGCTACCTCAACGTCTTTGCGCCGGCGCCGATCCCGCTCACCCCCGCCGAGTGGCAGCAGGCGGCCGAGCTCGACCTGCCGAAGCTGCGCGAGCTCGCGAGGAAGCATGTCGGTCTCATGGCGTACTTCGTCAAGTTCGAGCCCGAAGGTCTCGAGATCGTGATCAATACGACGACGATCGAAGTGCCCGCGGGCACCGAGGTCTCGCTCACCATGCGCATGCGCGAAGTGTCTCCGCCGCCTTCCGGCATGCCGCGCCGCGAGTACCCGCCACCCTCGGCGGTGCGCATGGGCCTCGACAAGATCTGGCGCGAGCTCGAGGCCGAACTGAAAGCTTCCGGCGTCGCCGTAAAGCAGCGCTAGCGGCCGCCCGGCGCGGCGAGTCCGGCGAATACCGCCTGGGTCTCCTGCGAAGGCAGGGTCTTCATCCGCGTCGACAGGATGGCGCGCAGGCGCTCGTAGGTCGCTCGCGCCTCGGCGGCGTCGCCCGCGCGTTGGTAGCACAGCATGAGGTTGCGATAAGGCGCCTCGAACAGCGGGTCGGCCTCGACGCAGCGCAGGTAGACGTCGACCGCGGCGTCGCCACGACCGGCGTCCTCCCAGACGCGGGCGACACGCACAAGGCAGCGTAGCAGTCGCGCACGCAGCTGCTCGCGATAGGCGATATACGCCGGCTGCTCGGACTCGTCGGGCAGAAACGGACCGCGGTAGAGCGCGAAGACCTCGTCGATGAGCTTTGCGGCCAGGTCGAGCGACGTCGGCGCGGGCGCGCGCAGCGTTTCGTCCAGCTCCGTCAACGTCTGCTCGAGCGCCCACGCGTCCACCCAGAGCAGCGACCGGTTCATGCTCAGACGCGCGTCGCGCAGCAACAGCGCCTCGTCCGTACCGAGGAGCCTGCGCAGTCGGTGGAGCGTGGCAGTAAAGGACTTGTGCGCATAGTCGGCTTCGGCGTGGGGCCACAGGGCGTCGGCCAGCTGATCGGCGCGCAGGCTGTGCCCGCCGAGGGCGATCAGCACCTTGAGAAGCTCCAGCGGCCGGCCGGGGCCCTTGCCCGAGGCCTCGATCTGCCCGCCCGAGCGCTGCAGGTCGAAGCGCCCGAGCGTCTGAATTCGGAACGGCCAGGGCCATTCCTTGACCCGGAACGGCAGCGTGCGCGGCAGGAGCGCATGGGTTCGAGCGAGCGCGCGGGCGAATTCGGGCTCGACGCCGGCGCGTAGCGCAAGCACGCAGAGATCGCCCACTGCGGACCTGCGCCACGCCGGAACATGCTGGAAGCCGTGCTCGCGCCCGAGCCCGAAAGCCGTGCCGAGCTCCGCGAGGGCGCTCGTTTCGTCCTTGCGCTCATGCGCCGCGGTTGCAGCCACCAGGTGCACCGCGTACTGCAGCAGCGCGCTGCGCAGGCGCACTGCAAGCGCCTCTGCGGAGCGCAGCTGCGCCTCGCACGCTCGCCAGTCGCCGGCCTCGGCGAGCATTTCCGCTAGCGCGACGCGCGCGATGCATTCGATCCAGGGCATGCCGCTCTCGGCCGCCGTCGCGACGGCGGTCCGAGCCTCCCGCTGCGCAAGGGCCGCGTTGCTTTCGAGCGAGCCGAGCCAGGCGCGCAGGTAGTGAACCGCGGCGCGGTCCCCGCGGCGCAGCGCAGCGCCGTTGGCCTCGAGCGACTGCAGCTCCGTGCGCGCCGCGTCGCGCTCCCCGGCGGCGAGCGAGGCGGCGGCATTTATCGCGCTCAGCCAGGCGTCGTAGTCATGCATACCCTCCGCCGCGGCCGCCGCGAGAGTCTCGCGCGCCTTGAGCCCCGCGCTTTCGCACGACCCGGCCAAGAGTTGGTGCAGGGCGCTTGCCAGTCCGATCGCCACCGGCAGCGGCGACGCGAACTCCGTGATACGCGCAGTGAGCTCCTCGAGTATCGCGCCGGCGGAAGAAATATCACCGCGCAGCAGCGCCGCTGTGGAGCGGGCGAGGGACAACGCCGCCCTGAGCCCGGGCGGCTGGTCCGAGGCGCGCATCGCGGCCGCGGCGCGCTCCATCCACGAATCGAGATCGGCGACGCCGGGGTCGCGCAGCAGCTGCGCCCGGATCAGCGTCGCGAGCGCGGCGCCTGCGTCGCGCGGGGCTGCACGCCGCTCCGTGAGCAAGCTCGCGAGCACCGGGATCCAGTGATCGAGCGCCGCGAGATCGTCGAATTCGAGAACTGTGGCGTCGATCACCCCGGCGCAGCACTCCAGCATCCCGGCTTGGTCGCCTGAGCGCCGGAACGCTTCGAACGCCTGCTCGTACAGCCGGCGCGCGGCGCGCGGACTGGACTCGCCGCGGCAGCCGGCGAGCGCCTTCAGCAGGTGGGCATCGGCGCCGAGCACCTCGGCGGGAAGCAGCTCCAGCCACCCGGCGAGCGTTTCGCTTCGCCCCTGCGCGAGCATCGCGTCGGCAGCGCCTGCGGCGAGGCGAGCGATCTCCGGCCAGTCGCGGCACTCGGCAAGCAGCGATACGGCGTCCTCCACCTGTCCTGCGGCTGCGAGCAGCGACGCGGCGCGGCGCAGGTGCGCCGCCGCGAGCGCCTCGGGCAGATCCTGGGCGGCGCGATTCCTCAGGAAATCGCGCAACAGCGGGTGCAGCTGGAATACCCGGCCCTCCTCGGCGGCAACCTCGCTGACGAAGTAGTCGTTCAGGGCTAGATTGAGCAGCAACCGTCCGGCCTTGGGCTCTCCGGACAGGGCTTCCGCCACCGCCGCGCTCATGCGCGGCAGGCAGGCGACGCGCAGCAGGAACTGCTGCGTCTCGCGCTCGAAGCGCGTGAAGATCTCGCCTGCGAGGTAATCGAAGATGGCTCGCGGCGCGGCGTCGTCCGGGAATTCCGCCATGCGGCCGGAGAGCTTCGCGTGCTCGAGCATGAGGACGATTCCCGCCGCCCAACCCTGCGTGCGGCTTTCGAGTTGCGACGCGGCGGCCGCGGGTAGCTCGTGGCCGCGAAGCTTGGCGACCTCCGTGAGCTCCGGCGCCTCGAAACGCAGGCTGTCGCCTCCGACAGCTGCCAGCTCGCCGGTCACCCGCAGCCGCGCGAGGCTCGCCGGCGGCTCGTTGCGGCTCGTGATCACGACACAGCAGTTCTTGGGAACCTTGGCGAATGCCGCCTCGAGGGCCGTGTAGAGCGCGCTCTCCGCGGGCACCGCCTGCAGGCTGTCCAGCACGAGCGCCATGGGGCCCTTGGCGCGCGCGAAGAGCTCGCGGAAGAATTTGCGCGCGAACGAAGCCACGTCCGCGGCATACTGGGGAGCGAACTTCGGCAGCTCCTTCGCGCGCTCGCCTTCGAGCTTACGCGCCGCGTGACCGAGATAGTGAAAGAACGTGGCGACGTCGGCATCGTCGGCGTCGACCTGGTACCAGAGCACGCGCCAATTCCGGGCCTCGACGTAGCTCGCGGCGAGGCTGGTCTTGCCGGCGCCCGGCGGTCCCGAGATCCATGCCACCGTGCGCCCGGGCGCGCCGTCGAGGCGCGCGAAAAGGCGCGGGCGCGGCACGATCGACCCGATCGCCGGACGCGTCGTCTTGGCGAACGCGACGCTTTGCGCCATCGGCTCTCCCTTCAAGGCAATGTTCTCATGGAGCGGCGCCGCTGAGTATCGGCGGCGCGCGCTTACCGATGGCTTACAGTCGCGCATGCGGCGCAAACAAAAAGGGCGGCTAGCGCCGCCCTTAGTGCTAGCACGCGTGAAAGCGCATTCACCCCATCAAGGGTACGACCAGCAACGCTACGATGTTGATGATCTTGATGAGCGGGTTGACGGCCGGGCCGGCGGTATCCTTGTAGGGGTCGCCGACAGTGTCGCCAGTCACCGCGGCCTTGTGCGCATCGGAGCCCTTGCCGCCATGATGCCCGTCCTCGATGTACTTCTTGGCGTTGTCCCAGGCGCCGCCGCCGGTGCACATCGAGATGGCGACGAAGAGACCCGTAACGATGGTACCCATCAGCACACCGCCGAGCGCCTGCGGCCCCAGCACCAGCCCCACAATGATGGGGACCAGCACGGGAAGCAGCGACGGGATCATCATTTCGCGGATCGCAGCCCTCGTCAGCAGGTCCACGGCAGTGCCGTATTGCGGCTTCGCCGTGCCTTGCATGATGCCCGGGATGTCTTTGAACTGGCGCCGCACCTCGAGTACGACTGAGCCGGCGGCGCGACCGACCGCCTCCATCGCCATCGCGCCGAAGAGGTAGGGCACGAGTCCCCCGATGAACAGGCCGATGATCACCATGTGATTTGAAAGGTCGAAGCTGAAGCTCTTTCCGCCCGCCTCCAGCGCATGGGTGTAGTCAGCGAAGAGCACGAGCGCGGCGAGCCCGGCGGAGCCAATGGCGTAGCCCTTGGTGACTGCCTTGGTGGTATTGCCCACCGCGTCCAGCGGGTCGGTGATGTCGCGCACCGAGTCGGGAAGGTCGGCCATCTCGGCGATGCCGCCGGCGTTGTCGGTGATCGGCCCGTACGCATCGAGTGCGACGATGATTCCGGCCATCGACAGCATTGAAGTTGCGGCGATCGCGATGCCGTAAAGCCCAGCGAGCGCGTACGACCCGAAGATCGCGACGCATACCGCGATCACGGGCCACGCGGTTGACTTCATGGACACGCCGAGGCCCGCGATGATGTTGGTCGCATGGCCGGTGATGCTCGCCTCGGCCACGTGCCGCACCGGCTTGAACTGGGTGCCGGTGTAGTACTCGGTGATCCACACCAAGAACCCCGTCAACGCGAGCCCGACGACCGCCGCGCCCCAGAGGTGCCACACGGTGATGAGCCTCTTTGCGCCGGCGATCTCGAACGGCACTTTCTGCACGACTTCGCCCATGATGTAATGCGTGATCGGCCAGAAGGCGACGAACGCCAGGCCGCCCGCGACCCACAGTCCCCGGTACAGCGCCGGCATCACGTTCGCGTCGCCGGGCTTCGCCCGCACGAACCACGTAGCCACGATCGAGGCGATGATCGCGAAGCCGCCGAGCGCGAGCGGATAGATGAGCGCCGCTGGCGACGATGTTTTCACCATGAGGGCGCCGAGCAGCATGGTCGCGATGATGGTGACCGCGTAAGTCTCGAAGAGGTCAGCCGCCATCCCGGCGCAGTCGCCGACGTTGTCGCCGACGTTGTCCGCGATCACGGCCGGGTTGCGCGGGTCGTCCTCGGGGATGCCGGCCTCCACCTTGCCGACGAGGTCGGCGCCGACGTCGGCGCCCTTGGTGAAGATGCCGCCGCCGAGACGCGCGAAGATCGAAATCAGCGAACCGCCGAAGCCGAGCCCGACCAAAGGATGAATGACGTGGGCGAGGTTGGCCTTGTCGACCGCGTTGGCATAGAGCAAGGCGAAATAACCCGCGACACCGAGCAGGCCGAGACCCACCACCAGCAGGCCGGTGATCGCGCCGCCGCGGAACGCCACCTGCAGCGCCTCGTTAAGCCCGACGCGCGCCGCTTCGGCGGTGCGCACATTGGCGCGCACCGAGATGTTCATGCCGATGATGCCGCAGGCGCCCGAGAGCACCGCGCCGATGAAGAAACCCCACGCCGACGGCCAATCGATGAAGAACCCTATCAGGAGGAAAAGCACCACGCCGACGATCGCGATGGTCTTGTACTGGCGCCAGAGATACGCGATTGCGCCCTCGCGGACCGCGGCCGAAATCCCGCGCATGCGCTCGTTGCCATCGGGCAGCCGCAGAATGCTTCGCCCCTGCCAGACGCCGTACACGATCGCGAGAAATGCGCAGACGAGCGCGAAGATCAGGCCTTGCGTCATGGTGCTTTATCCCCTGGAAAGGAGAGAAATTTTATCAGGTCAGCGCAGCGAGGGCGCGGCTCCTGACCTCCTCGACGCTGCCGCAGCCGGAGATCTTGCGGTACTTGCCGGCGTCATGGCGCTGGTAGTGCTCGATGAGCGGCCGGGTCTGCGCGCGATACACCTCGAGGCGCTTGCGCACCGTGTCCTCGCGATCGTCCTCGCGCTGCACCAGCGGCTCGCCGGTGACATCGTCCCGACCCTGCGCCTTCGGCGGATTGAACTTCACGTGATAGACGCGCCCGGAGCCGGGATGCACGCGCCGTCCGCTCATCCGCGTGATGATCTCTTCGTCCGGCACATCGATTTCCAGGACATAGTCGATGTCCACGCCTTCGCGGGTAATCGCCTCCGCCTGCGGAATGGTGCGCGGGAAGCCATCGAACAGGTAGCCGCGCTTGCAGTCGGGCTGTCCGAGCCGCTCGCGGACGAGCGTGATGATGATGTCGTCCGATACGAGCTGGCCGGCGTCCATCACCTTCTGCGCCTGCTTGCCGAGCGCAGTGCCGGCCTTGATCGCGGCGCGCAGCATATCGCCGGTGGAAATCTGCGGGATACCGAAATGCTCGCAGATGAACTGCGCCTGCGTGCCCTTGCCTGCGCCCGGCGGCCCGAGGAGGATGAGCCTCATGAAACGATTCTACGCACCGCATCGAGGTCCTGCGGGGTGTCCACCCCCGGCGGAATTTCCGCCCTGCTCACCGCTACGGCAATGCGGTAGCCATGCCAGAGGACCCGAAGCTGCTCGAGCGCCTCGCTCCGCTCGAGCGGCGAGGGCTTGAGGCGCGCGTACTTCTTCAGGAAGCCGGTCCGATAGCCGTAGATCCCAGCGTGCCGGTAGCAGCTCGCCCCGGGCTCGCGCGGGTAAGGGATCTGCGAGCGCGAAAAGTAAAGCGCATAGCCGGCGGCGTCGAGCACCACCTTCACCACGTTTGGGTTCACGAGCGTGGCCGCATCGTGGATCGCGTGGCACGCGGTGGCGACGCTCGCATCGCGGCGCCTCTCCAGCAGCGTTCCGACTTCCCAGATGAGGCGGGGCGATATCAGCGGCTCGTCGCCCTGCACGTTCACCACCACCTGGTCGCGCTTCAGCTTGAGCTTCTGCGCCGCCTCGGCGACGCGGTCGGTGCCGGAGGCGTGGTCGGCGCTCGTCATGACCGCCGCAAAGCCGGCTTGCTCCACCGCGTCGACGATGCGCCGATCGTCGGTCGCCACGTATACGGCGGCCGCTCCGCTCTTCGCGGCCCGCTCGCACACCCTCACCACCATCGGCTTGCCGGCGAGGTCGGCAAGCGGCTTTCCGGGGAAGCGCGTCGATGCGTACCTCGCCGGAATGATGACCGAAAACTTCAAATCACCCCTTCAATTCACTTCTTCTTCGGGCGGCAGCTTCCTCGCTTCGTCTTCGAGCATCACGGGGATGCCGTCTTTCACCGGGTAGGCGAGCCGATCGGCCTTGCACACGAGCTCGCCCGCCGGCTTGCGATAGACCAGCTTCCCCTTGCACAGGGGGCAGACGAGGATCTCAAGCAGCCTTGGATCGACGGCACTCATCGAGCTTTCCCAGGAGCCAAGCGCCAAACCGGGTATCGAGCCTTGCACTTACCGGCAGTACCCACCATTCGGGCCGCGCGCGGCTGCGCAATTTTACCGCGTCCTTTTCCGTGAGGATCACCGGCAGGCCGTCGTCGAACTGGAGTTCGCCGGCCGAGAACGGATGATGGTCCGGAAATGGATGCGGCACGACCTTGAGGCCCGCCCGCCCGAGATGAAGGAAGAATCGGTTCGGATCGCCGATGCCCGCCGCGGCGTGCACCCTCTGTCCGGCGAAGGACTTGAGCGGCCGGCGCTCCCGTGCATCGCTCATGCGATGCAGCTGCTCCCCCTCGAGCTTCATTGCGTATCCGGCGAGACTTGCCCCGTGCGCCACTACTGCATCCACAGTGCGCAGTCGCAGCCGCGGCTCGCGCAAGGGGCCCGCGGGCAGCATGAAGCCATTGCCGAAGCCGCGCGCGTCCACGACCGCGATCTCGATGTCGCGCCGCATGCTGTAGTGCTGCAAACCGTCGTCGAGCACCAGGACGTCCACCTCGGGATGCTGGGCGCGCAGCGCGGCCGCGACGTCTACCCGGTTGGGCCCGACCCACACCGGGCAGCCGCTGCGGCGCGCAAGCAGGACCGGCTCATCGCCGACCTCGCCCGCCTCCGACGCGATCGTCGCCGCGCGCGGCTCCCGCAGTTTCGCGCCGTAGCCGCGCGCGATGATCGCCGGCGAGCGTCCCTTGCTCTTCAGGAATTCCGCGATCCAGATCACCAGCGGAGTCTTGCCGCTGCCGCCGACGGTAAGGTTGCCGACCACGATTACCGGGATTCCCGGGTGCGCGCTCTTGAAAACGCCGCGCCGGTAGAGGAGCCGCCGCAGCGCCACGCCGAGGCCGAACACCACGCTCGCCGGCCACAGCAGCCACCCAATGGCGCTGCGGCGGTACCAGAATCTCACCTACTTCGGCGACTGCGTCGTGAAGGTGATCTGGGCGAGGCCGGCAAGGCGCGCGGCCTCCATCACGCGGATCACCGCCTGGTGCGTCGCGTTCGCGTCGGCGCTGATCACCACCACCGGCTCTTGCAGCGCCGCGGAGGCGCGGCGAAGCTCATCGGCGAGCTGCTCGATCGATCGGAACGGCACCGGACTGCGGTTGACGACGTACTGGCCCTGCGCGTTCACGAGCACCGTCACCTCGTTCGGCCGCTCGAGCTGGCGCTCGGCCCGGGCCGACGGCAGGTGGATCTGCAGCTCGGTATATTTCGAGTACGTGGTGGTGATCATGAGGAAGATCAGGATCACCAGCATCACGTCGATCATCGGCACGAGGTTGATCTCGAGCGGCTCCTTCTCCTTGCCGCGCTGGAAGTTCACGCGGCGCGCTCGCCGTGCACGATGTCGACGAGCTTGGCTGCAAGCTGCTCCATCTCGACGACGAAGCCATCCACCTTGGCCCTGAAATGGCGGTAGAAGATGAGCGCGGGGATCGCGATCGCGATGCCGAACGCGGTGTTGTAGAGGGCAATCGAGATCCCATGGGCGAGCTGCTGCGGGTTCGCACCGCCGGTGGGCGACTGCGAGCCGAAGATCTCTATCATGCCGATCACCGTACCGAACAGGCCGAGCAGCGGCGCCGCGGTAGCGATGGTGCCGAGGGTGGTGAGGAAGCGCCCGAGATCATGCGCCACGCCGCGGCCGGCCTCCTCGATCGCCTCCTTCATCACGTAGCGTGAGCTCTTCAGGTTGCGCAGGCCTGCCGCGAGCACAGCGCCGAGCGGCGAGTCGCGCGAGAGACGATCGACCACCTCCGGCGAAAGTCCCTGACGCTGATAGACCGCGACCACCTGGTCGAGCAGCGTCGGCGGGATGATACGGACTGCACGCAGCGAGATCGAACGCTCGATGATCAGAGCGACGGCGATGACGGAGGCGAAAAGCAGGAACCAGATTGGCCAGCCGGCGGCCTGGACGATCGCGAACAACGCGTTTCCTTATCGTTATTTCGGCTGCTTGCGCGCCGACTCTAAGGCAAAGCCTTGCAGCCGGGCAAGTTCCGCGGCGCAGCAAGCACGCCGCACGGCCGCTGCGGCTTCATGCGACGGCTCGATGTAGTGGATTCCGCGATATCCACAAAAAACTGTGGATAAGTTTGTGGATTGCTGCTGAGTGGACTGTCATATGCCCGTTACAAGGCGGATGGAGTCGGTGGCGATCAAAATTTGAGCAGGATTTTCCACTGAAGCGACAGTCCGTTACGCAAAAGAATCGGGTTCCGCGAGCGATTCTGTCGCTTCCCGGCGCCACTGCGGCTGCAGTGTGGATTAGTGTAGGCTCGGCTGCCCCTCTCGACACCGATGCAGAACGATATTCCAGGCGCCGCTGTAGCGTCCGGCCTACGCATTTTGTCGGTCGCGGAATTGCTGCGCAGCGTGCGCGACGTTCTCGAGAGGCGCTTTCCCCTCGCCTGGGTGCGAGGCGAACTCTCCAACCTGTCGCGCGCCCCTTCGGGGCACTGCTACTTCACCCTGAAGGATCGCGCCGCCCAGGTCGAGTGTTTGATGTTTCGCAGCCGCGCCGCGCTCCTCGACTGGGAGCCGCGCGACGGCATGGAGGTCGAGGTCCGGGCGCTCGCCACGCTCTACGAGCCGCGAGGACGATTTCAGCTCACGGTCGAGACCATGCGCCGCGCCGGCGTCGGTTCGCTCTACGAACGATTTCTCAGGCTCAAGGACAAGCTCGGCGCCGAGGGGCTGTTCGACGAGGGCATCAAACGAGAGCTGCCCGCGCACCCGCGACGCGTCGGCGTGATCACCTCGCTCACCGCGGCCGCGCTGCGCGACGTGCTGACCACGCTCGCGCGCCGCAACCCGACGATCGACGTGATCGTCTACCCGGCCCCGGTGCAGGGGGATGGCGCAGCCGAGCGAATCGCGGCGATGCTCGCGCGCGCCAGCCGGCGCGGCGAATGCGACGTTCTGCTGCTCGTGCGGGGCGGCGGTTCGTTCGAGGACTTGTGGCAGTTCAACGAGGAGGCCGTGGCGCGCGCCATCCGCGCTTGCGGCATTCCTGTGGTCGTCGGCGTCGGCCACGAGACGGACTTCACCATCGCCGACATCGCGGCCGACCGTCGCGCGCCCACGCCCACCGCGGCGGCCGAGCTCGTCAGTCCGTCGCGCGCCGAGCTTGCCGCCCGCGTGGCGGCGAGCGTTCGCTCCCTGCACAAGGAGGTGGACCGAAAACTGCGCTACGCGGCGCAGGCGCTCGACGCGTGCGCCCGGCGCCTGGTACATCCGGCGCAGCGGCTGCGCTCGTATCGCGAGCTCGTCGCTCAGCTCACCGCGCGGCTTGCTTTCGGCTTCTCTCACAAGATGCACCGCTGCCAGGCGCATCTCGGGGAGCTGCGCGCCACGCTGACGTCGGTGGATCCGACGGCGGTGCTCGCTCGCGGCTACAGCATCACCTACAGCGCATCCGGCGAAGTGCTGCGTACCGCGGCCGCCGTGCGGGCAGGCGAACGCATCAGCACGACCCTGGCGCGAGGCCGCATCGAGAGTGAAGTGAAGAAACCTGCGACTTGAACCGTGAATTGAACGTTTATGGGCCACCGCCTCACCAAGATCGCGACCCGCACCGGCGACGGTGGCGAAACCGGGCTCGGCGACGGCTCGCGCGTGTCGAAGGACCATCAGCGGGTCGGCGCCCTCGGCGAAGTCGACGAGCTGAACTCGGTCCTCGGGCTCGTCCTTGCGGAGGATATTCCGGATGAAATCCGCAACGTGCTCGTCGCCGTGCAGCACGACCTTCTCGACCTTGGCGGCGAGCTGAGCATTCCCGGCCACGCACTGCTCAGGGCCGAACGCGTGGAGTTTCTCGATGAGGCGATCGGGAAGCTCAACAAGCCGCTCGCCCCCCTAAAGGAATTCATCCTGCCTGGGGGAAGTCGCGCGGCGGCTGCGGCACATTTGGCGCGCACCGTATGCCGGCGAGCCGAGAGGAGCGTCGTGGCGCTGGGGCGCAAGGAGCGCGTGGGCGAGATCGCGCGTCAGTACCTGAACCGGCTTTCCGACCTGCTCTTCATCGCGGCACGGGTGCTCAACCGAGCTGCAGGGGTGGAAGACGTCCAGTGGCGCCATCAGCGTAAGCGCTAGCTACACAGGACCTTGTGTAAAGTACCGAACGATGGCGGGCGAGCTGCGCATTTACAACGTCGACGCGCTGGGCAAACCCTTCGGGCAGTACTCCCACGTCACGCGCGTAGCCGCGCGCGAGCTCCTGTTCATCGCGGGCATGCTGGCGCCGGGCGACAGCTTCGACCAGCAGTGCAGCGGCGTCTTCGCGCAGGTCAATGAGGCGCTCAAGTCTGCGGGCGCCGGCTGGCAGAACATCGTGCAGTTCACCACCTACCTCGTGCACTCGCAGGACATCCCGAAGTTCATGCAATGGCGGCTGCGCGAGTTCCCGCGCATGTTCCCTGACGGACGGTACCCACCCAACACGCTGCTCATCGTGGACCGGCTGGTCCAAGAGCACTTCCTGGTGGAAGTGCAAACCGTCGCTGCGCTCTAGTTAGGTTTTTTGCTCCACGAAGACCTCTTCGCGCTTCCTGCGCAACGCCGGCAGCGCGACGATCACCAGCAGGATCACCGACGCGATGATGAAGCCGGCGCTGATCGGCTTCGTGATGAAGGTAGTCGGGTCGCCGCGCGAGAGGAGCATCGCCCGCCTCAGGTTCTCCTCCATCAGCGGCCCGAGGATGAAGCCAAGGATCATCGGCGCCGGCTCGCACTCGAGCTTGACGCAGACGTAGCCGAGCAGGCCGAAGACTGCCATGATGAGCACGTCGAACGGATTGTTCGACAGGCTGTACACGCCGATCGCCATGAACACCAGAATCGAGGGATAGAGGTATCGGTACGGCACCGTGAGCAGCTTGATCCACATGCCGATGAGCGGCAGGTTCAGGATCACGAGCATCAGGTTCCCGACCCACATCGAGGCGATCAGGCCCCAGAAGAGCTGCGGCTTCTCGTTCATCACCTGCGGGCCGGGCGCGATGCCTTGGATCATGAGCGCGCCGATCATCAGCGCCATCACCGCGTTGCCCGGGATGCCGAGCGTGAGCATGGGAATGAAGGAAGTCTGCGCGCCGGCGTTGTTCGCCGATTCCGGCCCGGCGACGCCCTCGATCGCACCCTTGCCGAACTGCTCGGGGTACTTAGAGACCTTTTTCTCCACCGTGTAGGCGCCGAAGGAGGCGAGCAGCGCGCCGCCGCCGGGCAGAATCCCGAGAAACGAGCCGAGCGCCGTACCGCGCAGCACCGCGGGCACGGCGCGCTTGAAGTCGTCCTTCGACGGCATCAATCGCCCCACCTTGGCGGTGAATACCTCGCGCTTTTCGCCCTGCTCGAGGTTGGCGATGATCTCGGCGGTGCCGAACATGCCCATTGCCACCACGACGAACCCGATCCCGTCGGAGAGTTCCGGGATGTCGAACGTGAAGCGCAGCACGCCCGAGTTGACGTCGGTGCCGATCAGGCCGAGCAGCAATCCGAAGATCACCATCGCGATCGCCTTGGTGAGCGAGCCGTGCGCGAGCACCGTCGCTGCGACCAGGCCGAGCACCATGAGCGAGAAGTACTCGGCGGGACCGAACTTTAGCGCCACCTCGGCAAGCGGCGGCGCGGCAACGGCGATCACGAGCGTCGCCACGCAGCCGGCGAAGAACGAGCCCAGGGCGGCCACGGCGAGCGCGGGCCCGGCGCGCCCCTGGCGCGCCATCTGGTAGCCGTCGAGGCAGGTGACGACCGAAGCCGACTCTCCCGGCAGGTTGACCAGGATCGCGGTGGTCGAGCCGCCGTATTGTGCGCCGTAGTAGATGCCGGCGAGCATGATGAGCGCAGCTACCGGGCTCAGGTTGAACGTAATCGGAAGCAGCATCGCGATTGTCGCGACCGGCCCGATGCCGGGCAGCACGCCAATGAGCGTACCGAGAAGGACGCCGATCAGCGCGTACAGCAGGTGGATCGGCGAGACCGCGACGCCAAAGCCGAGGATCAGATTGTTGAGAACTTCCATCGCGGCTCCCTAGCGGATCGGGCAGGTTTCCATGAACGCCGGGCAGACCGGGAACGGCAGCGTCAGCCCCTTCACGAACACGAGGATCGAGAACACGATGAGGATCACGTAAAGGATCGTCACTTCCTTCCACTTGAACTCGTGGCCGCCGAATGCGCTGACGAACACCAGCAGCGCAGTGGCGACCACTAGGCCGAGCGGCTTCATCGTGTAGCCGTAGATCACGCACGCGACCGAGATAAGGACGAGCGGTCGGAAGGCGAACTTCGGCACCGGCGGGCCTGCCATGGTGAGCGATTCGGTGAAGACGAGCGCGCCGAGAAACGCGAGCAGCCCGCCGAGCACCGCGGGGAAGTACGCCGGCCCCATGCGCACCGCGGTTCCCATCTGGTAGTGCGCGAGCGCCCAGAGCATGAAGAATACGCCGAAGCCGATGAACATCAGCCCGGCCCAGAAATCCTTCGGAGCCCTGATCCTGAGCTTCATCCCCTCTCCTCCGCCGCTCGCGCGGTCTGCGGCGAAGTGTAGCATGCGCCCCCGATGCAACCGCTCGCCGCGGCTACCGCATCATCGCCGAGCGCCTCGCCGCGACGCTACGGGAAAGCGAAGCGATCTGAGCCGGTCCAGGTCCTGCGGCCGGTCCAGGTCCCAGACGCGGGGCAGCGCACGCCAGCGGTATCGAGCGAGCTTGTTGACCGTATCCGCGTACACGCGCTCGCTTCCCCAGTCGATGCCCTCAAACAACGCGGGGATCGGCTTCCTTAGTCCGATGAGCGCATAGCCGCCGTCCTCGGCCGGGGCAAGCACTGCGTCGTAGCCGGCGCGCAGCCAGCGCGCCGCCCGCCGCAAATCCCGCGCGTTGAGCATCGGGCAATCGGTGCCAATGAGGATCGCTTTTCGCAATCTGCAAAATGCGTGCTGCATACGTTCGCCCAGATCGCCTCCGCGCTGAAGCCGCGCCCCCTTGAACAGCGAATGCCGGCGCGTCAGGTGAAGCTCCACCGGCCCGCACTTTGCCGCGCGCGCAGTGCTTAGTGCGTGCAGCGTGAGGCGCAAATGCAGCCGGGCAGCCCGCCACGGGCCCAAGCGCGGGATGAGCCGCGTCTTCGCCTCCCCCGGTATGGGCGCCTTGGCGAACACGATGATCACCGCTGGTAGATCCGCGCGAGACGCTCGGGGCGCGCGCCGAGGAAGTACATGAGGCGAAGCTGCCACATGAGCAGGATCGTGCACAGCACGCCGCGCGATTCCCAGCGCCGGCCCGACGTGACCACGCGCTCGCGCCGGCACGCGGGCGCTGCCAAGCGCTTCATCGCCTTGCTAAACGCCACATCCTCCATCAGCGGGATCTCGGGAAAGCCGGGGAACGCCTCGCGGCGCACGAAGATCGCCTGGTCGCCGGTGGCGATGCCGGTGAGGCGCGAGCGCAGGTTCATGGTGCAGGCGACGACCCTAAGCAGCGGATGGCGAGCATCGATTTCAACGTCGAATCTTCCCCAGGGGGAAAAGCGCAGGGATTGAAAGACGAGCTGGTCGGCGCCTTGCGGCAGACGAGTGTCCGCGTGCAGGAAGACAAGCGCATCTCCGCGCGCCGCGGCAGCGCCGGCGTTCATTTGCGCCGCACGCCCGCGGGGCGCGCTCAGCACACGGTCGCACAGCCCCCGCGCAAGCTCGGGCGTGCCGTCGCTGCTGCCGCCGTCCACTAGAATCACTTCGTGGCCCCTGGCGCGCAGCGGCGCGAGCGCCTCGAGGGCGGCGCGGATTCCGGACGCCTCGTTCAGCGCGGGGACGACGACCGAGAGTCGTTGAGCGCCCAATCGTAGTCCAGGAACACGAGACGCGGGCGCGCGCCCGGCGGCATGCCGAGGACGCCGGCATAGCGAACGAAATACTCCTCGCGCGGCTCGAAGTCCTCCTTGTACCAGTCGAAGATCTTCGAAACTTCCAGGCGACCGTCGCGGAACCGGTTGCGCGTGCGGTCGGACAGGAAGCGCCGGGTCTGCTCTTCGAGCTGCCCGTCCAGGCGCGCGGCGACGTAGGCTTGCTCGCGCAGCATCGGGCAGCCGATCGAGGCGCAGTTCACCGCGTAATGGATGCGCGGCTCGCGGTAGCGCTTACGCAGGACGCCGTGCTCGATGCCGTCGAGGCTCGTCCTGTGCCCGAGCAGCGAGAAAAACTCGTCGCGGAAGGGATTGCCGAAGAACTTGCCGAAGTCCCAGATGGAGCGGATGTCCGGATAGCGCGTGAGGATCTTCTCGACGGTGTACGCGTTGTAGGCGTTGATCAGGAACGCCATCTGCTCCGCCTTCGTCCAGCGGTCGAACTCGACCTCGCTCACGCTTGACAGCTCTTGCAGATATGCCTTCAGCGCGGCGTGGTCCTGCGCCATGCCCGCGTAATTCATCTGCGAGGCCTTGCCGGCGTCGAGCAGCACCACGTGCTTCTTAAGGAGGACGCTCCACGCGCCGTGGGAATGGTCGAGCGCTGCGACCGAAGTCGAAAAGAGCACGACTGCAACGGCGACAGCCGCCTTCACCCTCGCCTCCAGGCATGTACGCGTTCAAGCGCGGCAAGTAGGCGCCGAGGTGCGTGGGCCTTCTTCCACGCGCCGGCAGCGTACTTGTTCGCCTCGGCAAGCGTCGGATAGATGTGGATGGTGCCGAGGATCTTGTTCAGGCCGTAGCCGTGGCGCATCGCGGCGACGAACTCGGTCAGAAGATCACCGGCGTGCTCCCCGGCGATCGTGGCGCCGAGGATCCGGTCGCTGCCCGGCACCGTCAGCACCTTGACGAGGCCGTGCGCAACGTCGTCCGCGATCGCCCGGTCGAGATCGTCGATACCGTAGACCGAGACCTCGCAGGGGACGTTGCGCTCTTTCGCTTCGGTCTCATTGAGCCCGACCCGCGCCACCTCCGGATCGGTGAATGTGGCCCACGGGATGACCGAGTAATCTGCGCGAAACCTCTTCAGCCAGCCAAAAAGCGCGTTCACCGAGGCGTACCAGGCCTGGTGCGCGCCTACGTGTGTGAATTGATAGGGGCCGGCGACGTCGCCGCACGCATAGATATTCGGGTAGAGCGTCTGCAGGAACTCGTTCGTCTCCACCGTGCGCGCCTTCGTGACCCGGATGCCGAGCTCCTCGAGCCCGTAGCCCTTCGTGCGCGCCACACGGCCCACCGCGCAGAGCAGCGCGTCGAATTCGATCCGGATCTCGCGGCCCTGATGCTCGCACACGAGCACTTTTTCTTGGAGGAATTGCTTTGCCCTGTGACCGACGAGCACGTTAACGCCGTCTTCGCGCATGCGGCTCGCGACCATCTCGGAGAACTCGGGGTCCTCGCGCGGCAGGATGCGCGCGAGCATCTCGACCTGCGTGACGCTCGACCCCAGGCGCGCGAACGCTTGCGCGAGCTCCGATCCGATCGGCCCGCCGCCGAGCACGAGCAGCCGCCGCGGCAACTCGCGCAGCCCCCAGACCGTGTCCGAGGTCAGGCACTCCACCTCGTCGATGCCGGGAATCGGCGGAATGAAAGGCTCTGCGCCGGCGGCGATCACGATCGAGCGGGTGGTCAGGGGCCTGCCGTCCACTTCTACCGTCCAGGGGGTGGTGATCCGCGCCGCCCCCTCAATGCATTCGACCCCGAGCGCGGTGTAGCGTTCGACCGAATCGTGCGGCTCGATGGTTCGGATGACGCGCTGCACGCGCTGCATTACGTCCGCGAAGTCAAACTCCGCGCTCGCATGCCGAATGCCGAAGGTTTTCGAATTCCTCATCAAGTGCAACACCTTCGCCGTCCTGATGAGCGCCTTCGACGGCACGCAGCCGGTGTTCAGGCATTCCCCACCCATGCGCTGCTTTTCAATCAACGTCACTTTCGCGCGGACCGCGGCCGCGATGTAGGCGGCGACAAGCCCCGCCGAACCGGCGCCAATGACGACCAGGTTGCGGTCAAATTTACGCGGCCTGCGCCAGCGCGCGTACACGCGGCGCCGGGCGACGAAATCGACCGCCTTCTTCGCCGCGAGCGGGAAGACCCCGAGCAGTACGAAAGCGCCGATCAGCTGCCAGGACAGTATCCCGCGCAGCGACTCCAGGCGTGCGAGCTGGGTGCCGGCGTTCACGTAGAGGATGGTCGCAGGGAGCATCGCGACCTGGCTTACCCAGTAAAACGTCCACGCGCGGATCGGGGTGAGCCCCATGGCCAGGTTGATGAGGAAGTAAGGCACCGCGGGGATGAGCCGCAATGTGAAGAGATAGAAACCGCCGTCGCGCTCGACACCCCGGTTTACGCCGTGCAGCTTCGCGCCGAACCGCGCCTGCACCCAATTGCGCAGCACGAAGCGCGCCGCGAGCATGGCGATGGTGGCGCCGATGGCAGAAGCGAAAGACACGAGGAGCGTGCCCAGGCCCAGGCCGAAAATCGCGCCGGCGAGAATCGTCATGAGCGACGCCGCCGGCAGCGACAGCGAGGTAAACAGGATGTACAGCGCGAAAAACGTAACCGCGGTGCGCCAGGGATGCATCTCGCGCCAGCCCTCGAACGCGACCTGCTGCGCCTTCAGATTGTCGAAGGTGAAATAGCGCGCGCCGCCCGCCGCAAAGAACGCGGCCACCGCGACGACCAGCAGAGCCGCGACGGCGAGTCGAGTGCGGCTCAAGCCGCCAGCGCGCCGCCGCAGGAGGAACCCTGGCCGGCGGTGCAGCCGAAGCAGTGATCGCGCACGGCGATCGGGTTGCCCGCGAGGTCACGGCCGATGAGCTCGGTCAGCCGTACGCGCCTGCGTCCGTCGACCAAGAGCGGCAATCCAAGCATCTGGTTGAAGTCGCAGTCGTACACATAGCCCTGCCAGTCGACCGAAACGAGGCTGCGACACATCACCGACGCGAGGTTCTCATCGCGGTGCGAGGCGTGCAAGAGCTCCATATAGGCGCCAAACTTGCCTTTGGAGACGAGCATCGAGCCGAAGCGCTGGATCGGCATGTTGGCGAGCGTGTAGAGCTTGTCGAACACGATGCCGTGCTGCTCGCCGAGGATGCGCTTGTAGTCGGCCTCCAGCTTCGCCTGCGCCGGCGGTAGCGACGGGCCCTGCGGGTTGTACACCAGGTTCAACGCCAGTTCGCGACCATAGCCGAGAGCGTTCAGCTTCTTGAGCGCGCGGATGCTCGTTTGATAGACGCCTTTGCCCCGCTGGCGCTCGACCAGCTCCTCCGTATAGCACGGAAGGGACGCGATGATCTCGACGCCGTTTTCCCTGAGAAACAAAGCGAGACCGTCCTGGCCAGGCTCTTCCAGAATGGTGAGGTTGCAGCGGTCGATGACGTGCACGCCGAGCTCGCGCGCGCGCACCACCAGCCCGCGGAACTGCGGATGCAGCTCGGGAGCCCCGCCGGTGATGTCGAGGGTTCTTGGTTTCGCTTCCGAAATGAATTTCAGAACTTCCGAGATCGTCTCCGGCAACATCATCTCGGTGCGCGACGGGCCGGCGTTGACGTGGCAATGCACGCAGCTCTGGTTGCACTTGTAGCCGAGATTGACCTGCAGCGTCTCCAGCCGGCTGCGGCTCAGAGCGGGAAACCGGTACTGCCGCATCAGGGGCAGGGTGGCGTGCATGAGGCTTGGTCGCGCGGACGGCGCCGGGCTTACAGGATGTTGGCCGCGCCGTGCGAATGGTCGTCGAGCAGGCCGAGCAGTCGCTTGCTCGTAGCGCGCAGGCGCTGCGAGAGCATGAGCACCAGCTCCATAAGGATCTTGGCTCCGAGCAGCGGCTGCTCGACGATAATGCGCGCGAGGCTTTCGCGGTCAAGCACCGCGATCAGCGTGGGTTCGGCGGCGAGGCAGGTGGCGAAGCGCGGCTCGCCGTCGATCATCGACATTTCGCCCAAGGTCCTGCCCGCGTCCACCGACGCGAGAAGCTGCGGCGTGTTCCAGCGATCGCGCTTGTGCACCTCGACCCGGCCCTCCAGCACCATGAGCATGAAGTCGCCGCCGTCCCCTTCCCGGATGATCTCGGTCGCGGCTTCCGCCCGGTAGACGGCCATGAAGTGCGCAAGCAGCTGCACCTCCGCGGCCGAGAAGTTCTCGAGCAGCGCGCATTTCGGGATGAGCGCATGCATCTGGCCGGCGAACTGCGTGGCATCCCCGAGGTACTCAAGGTGCACGAGCTGCTGCGGGCGTTCGGGCATGGGCGCGCTCGATTATGCCGAATCCCTATCTCGATTGCTTACGTCGCTCCTTCACCGCCTCGGCCAGGTCCTCAAGCAGCCCGACCGATTCGTCCCAGCCGAGGCACGAATCGGTGATGCTTTGGCCGAAAACGAGCGCCTTGCCCGGTGCGAGGTCCTGGCGGCCTTCCACCAGGTGCGACTCCACCATCGCACCTATGATGCGCCGCTCGCCGCCCGCGACCTGCCGGCCGATGTCTGCGGCGACCGCCGCCTGGCGCCGGTAATCCTTGGCCGCGTTGGCGTGCGAGCAATCGATCATCAGGCGCTCGGGCAGCTTCGCGCGCGTGAGCTCCACGCACGCTGCCTGCACGGACGCTGCGTCGTAATTGGGACTTCTTCCGCCGCGCAGGATGATGTGGCAGTCGTCGTTGCCCCGCGTCTCCACGATCGCCACCTGGCCGTTCTTGTGGACCGAGAGGAAGTGGTGCTTCTGGCGCGCGGCGAGCAGCGCATCCACCGCGATCTTGACGTTGCCATCGGTGCCGTTCTTGAACCCCACCGGGGCCGACAGCCCCGAAGCGAGCTCCCGATGCACCTGGCTCTCGGTGGTGCGCGCGCCGATCGCGCCCCAGGACACGAGATCGCCGATGTATTGCGGCGATATTACGTCGAGGAACTCGCACCCTGCCGGCACTCCATGCTGGTTGATGCGCACGAGCAGATCGCGTGCGATGCGCAGCCCTTCGTTGATGCGGAAGCTGCCGTTCAAGTAGGGGTCGTTGATCAACCCTTTCCACCCCACGGTGGTGCGCGGCTTCTCGAAGTACACGCGCATCAGGATTTCGAGCTCGCGTGCGTGCGTTTTCCTTTCGCCGGCGAGCCTCTCGGCATAGGCCGTCGCCGCCGCGGGATCATGGATCGAGCATGGCCCGATCACCACCAGCAGCCGGTCGGAGCGCCCGTGCAGGATCTGGCGCACGTGGGCGCGCGTCTCGGCAATCTGGGATTCGACCGCAGTGCCCTGGATCGGGAAGAATCGGATCAGATGCTCGGGCGGCGGCAGCGGAACGATGTTGTGGATGCGCTCGTCGTCTGTGAGGGAGGTCTTGTCGCTTATGGGCTCATGCATAGTGGCCTCGGGCAAAAAAAAACCGCCAGGCTTTTGGCGCTGGCGGTTCTTGTTTGGATTCGGAGTTAGAGCTTAGCCGGTCCCGTCCGCCAGCAGGCAGGGGAAACAAAAGAAGCCAAAGGAGAACCGGCTTGTCACAGCTCGGGATTCTGCCACAAAACCATTTGGGTGCACCGAAACAGCGCAATCTTCGCCCCGGTTGCCTCATTGGAGACCACGGCGTCCCACACCTGCGTCGTACGGCCTAGGTGGACCGGGGTGGCGCGGCAGGTGATTGCGCCCTCGCGCGCGGTGCCCAGGAAGTTCGCCTTGAGCTCGATGGTCGTGAAGCCCTTGGCGCTCTCCGGCAGGGCCGCGACGCAGCCGTAACCGCAGCTTGTGTCGGCGAGTGCCACGACCGAGGCGGCGTGCAAGAAACCGTTCGGCGCCATGACTTCGCGCCGCACCGACCTACGGCTTTCCACAGCCTCGCCGGAAACCGTGACAATTTCCACGCCCATCAGGCCGGGGAGATGCCCCTGGCCGAAGCTATTGAAGTGCTCGCGCGTCAAGGTAGCCATAGTCGTGAAGAACTACTGTACTCGATTAGCACTCTCAGCGACGCGTTGCCAGGCAAGGTGTTTGCTAGCACGAAGGCATCGTGCTAGCTTTTTCGAATAACCATGCCGGCTAACGTCGCCATTCCTATCGCAGGCTTCAAGGACGTCTACGACGTTTCGTCGGTCGAAAAGGCGCTCCAGGAGCTGCCGCCGAGCGCGAATGAAGCGCTGCGCTCGCTGTACGAGAAGATGGTGCGCCTGGGCGGGCAGCGCTTCACCGTCAAGCCGTCGGCGCTGCCCGAGATGGAGCGCCTGTTCGCCGAGCTACCGAACTTCGCTCAGGTGCTCGCCGACATCCGCAAGCACCTTGCGCTGTGCATCGATTCGAACGACTCGATCGAGCTGCCGCCGATGCTGCTGCTGGGCGAGCCGGGTATCGGCAAGACCCATTTCGCACGCAAGGTGGCGGAGCTGCTAGGCACGGGCTTCGGCTTCGTGCCAATGAGTTCGCTGACCGCCGGCTGGGTGCTTTCGGGCGCGTCTTCGCAGTGGAAGAACGCGAAGCCGGGCAAGGTGTTCGACACCTTCGTGAACGGCGACTACGCCAACCCGGTGATCGTGGTCGATGAGCTGGACAAGGCGAGCGGCGACGGGCAGTACGATCCGCTGGGCGCACTCTACGAGCTGCTCGAAGTGCAGACCGCGACGCGCTTCGTCGATGAGTTCGCCGAGCTGCCGATAGACGCCTCCGGCGCCGTGTGGCTTGCCACGGCAAACGATCCGGTCCGCATTCCCGAGCCGCTGCTCGATCGGCTCACGGTGTACGAGATCGAAGCGCCCGACGCAGCCGGCTCGCGCGCCATCGCGACGACCATCTACCGCGAGATCCGCAACTCGCACGACTGGGGGCGGCAATTCCCCGAGGTGCTCTCGGAGTCCGCGCTGGACAAGCTCGCGTCGATGCCGCCGCGCGAGATGCGCCGGACACTACAGGGTGCCTTCGGCACCGCGAAGCTCGCCGGCCGCTCCGAGCTCGGGCCCGACGACATCCAGGACCCGCGCGCAAAGAAGCAGAGAATAGGTTTCTAGAAATACGCCAGTAATCGCCCGCACCCGATTACTGAAATCCACAGCAAAAGCGAGATCGCGCCCGCCGCGCGTGCCGACGGCGGTGGCGGGCGCTTGCGCATCTCCTCGGAATCCCACACGTCGGCGGCGCGGAACGTGATCGTGTGAAAGAGCGCGGCGTTGATTCCAGCCGCGAGGATGAGCAGCATTTTGACGACGAACACCTCGCTCTGGGCGAACTCCGTGGCGTGGGCGGTGAACATCGCCAGCCCGCTCGGGATGATGAGGATGAAGGCTCCCGCCGTCCAGGGAAGGACATGGCGCGCGAGCGTTCTAACGGAAATGCCGCGGGAGAAACCCAGCAAGCGCAGGTCGAACACCGCGATCGAGCCGAACAGCAGACCGATGCCGACGATGTGCACGACCTCTACGCTCGGATAAAGCCACAGCCACTGCCGCATAGCCTGTCCGAGGACGGACGCCTCCAGCGCGCCGAGCGGACCGCCCGACGGCGTCATCTCAGCTCTACGGTCTTCCCGTCGATGATGATGCGTTCGGCACGCATCTCTTCCGGCTTGTTTCGGTTCGGATAGCCGATCACGGTCGCCGTCATACCGGGCTTGAGCGCGCCTTTTTCGAGGCCACGGCGCTCCATGCGTGAAGGCGGCGCAAGCACAACCTGCCAGGTCTTGCCCGGGACCTCGAGGCTGACGTGCCCGTGCGGATGCTCGTAGCCCGACTCGACGATCTTGCCGGTGAGCTTGAGCTCGCTCGAGGAGTCGTACTCGCTCCAGCCGTGGTGAGCGAAAACCGCTACCGGGAACGCAAGGACTGCGGCGAAAAGCACTCTCTTCATACCCGTTGCTCCACCCATGACTTGACCGATTGCAGGGCTACCGGCAGCTTGGCGGGCTCCGTGCCGCCGGCCTCAGCCATGTCAGGCCGGCCGCCGCCCTTGCCGCCCACTTGCCGCGCCACGTAGTTGACCAGCTCGCCCGCCTTGAGTTTCCCGGTCAGGTCCGCGGTCACGCCTGCAATGAGCGCCACCTTGCCGTCGTTCACCGCGCCGAGCACGATCGCCGCCGATTTCAGCCGGTCTTTCAGCTTGTCCATGGTCGCGCGCAGCGTCTTGGCGTCCGCGCCATCCAGCGTGGCGACGAGAACTTTGGCGCCCTTCACATCCACCGCCTGCGCGGCGAGGTCCTGTCCTTGCCCGAGGGCAAGCCTCGAGCGCAGACGTCCGAGCTCCTTCTCGAGCGCCTTTTTTTCTTCCAGTAGCGCGCCAACGGCCTTCTCCACTGCGCCAGGCTGAGCCCGCACCTGCTTCGCTACCTGCGCCAGCTCGCGCAGCTGCCGGTCGACAATGGCGAGCGCGATCGAGCCGGTCGTTGCTTCGATCCGCCGGATCCCGGCGGCGACGCCGCCTTCGGAATAGATCTTGAAAAGCCCGATATCCCCGGTGCGCGCGACGTGCGTACCTCCGCAGAACTCGCGCGACGAGCCGATGTCGAGCACGCGCACTTCGTCGCCGTATTTCTCGCCGAAGAGCATCATCGCGCCGGAGTTCTTCGCTTCGTCGATCGGCATCACTTGAGCGCGCGTCGGCGTGTTCTGCAGGATCTCGGCGTTCACCCGCTGCTCGACCTCGCGCAGCTCGGCTTCAGCTACCGGCTTGTCGTGCGAGAAATCGAAGCGCGTCTTGTCCGGGTCGACGAGCGAGCCCTTCTGCTGCACGTGCGGGCCGAGCACCTCGCGCAGCGCTTTGTGCATGAGATGGGTGACCGAGTGGTTGCGCATGGTGCGCGCGCGCAGCGCGGTATCGACGCTTGCCTCCACGTTGTCGCCGACCTTGAGCGTGCCGGTCTTGAGCGTGCCGTGGTGGCCGTAGACCTCGGCCTGGATCTTCTGCGTAGCCGCGACCTCGAAGGTGCCGCCGGCGGCGACCAACTCTCCCTTGTCCCCGACCTGGCCGCCCGCCTCGGCATAAAAAGGCGTGCGATCGAGCACCACCGTGCCACGCTCGCCGCTTTTCAGCGCCTGAACCTTGCCCCCTTCGCGGTAGAGCGCGACGACCTTGGCCGCAAGGGTTAGCGTGTCGTAGCCGTGAAATTCGGTGCTGCTTCCCTCGTACTCGAGCGTCGAGGCGGCGGCGAACTTCGACGCCGCGCGCGCGCGCTCGCGCTGCTGGTCCATCGCGGCCTCGAACCCGGCCATGTCGATGCGCACGCCGCGCTCGCGGGCGATGTCCGCCGTCAGGTCGACCGGGAAACCGAACGTGTCGTAGAGCCGAAACACCGTGTCGCCGTCGAGCAGCTTCTCGCCGGAGGCGAGCGCGGACTCGAGGACGGCCATGCCGTTGTCCAACGTCTCGGCGAAGCGCTCCTCCTCTTGCTTCAGCACGTCGGCAACTCTGTTCCTTGCAGAGCGAAGTTCCGGGTACGCATCGCCCATGACCCGGTCCAGATCGTCGACCAGGCGGTAGAAGAAAGGGTGCTTCTGGCCGAGCTTGTAGCCGTGGCGAATCGCCCTTCTGATGATCCTCCTCAAGACGTAGCCGCGACCCTCGTTGCCAGGAATGACGCCATCGACAATGAGGAAGCTGCACGCGCGAATATGGTCCGCGATGACATTGAGAGACGGATTTTTCAGCTCGCGCTGACTGGTCTCGCGCGCGGCCGCCTTGATGAGATCCTGAAACAGATCGATGTCGTAGTTCGAGCGCTTGCCCTGCAGCACCGCAGCTATGCGCTCCAGGCCCATGCCGGTATCGACCGAAGGCTTGGGCAGGGGATGGAGCACGCCCTGCTCGTCCCGGTTGAACTGCATAAAGACCAGGTTCCAGATCTCGACGTAGCGGTCGCCGTCGGCGTCCGGCGAACCCGGAGGGCCGCCCTGGATGCCCGGACCGTGGTCGTAAAAAATTTCGCTGCACGGCCCGCAAGGACCGGTGTCGGCCATCTGCCAGAAGTTATCGGACTGGTATTTCTGGCCGCCCGGCTTGTCGCCAATTCGAACGCAGCGTTCGGGCGGCACGCCGATCACCTTGGTCCACAGCGCGTAGGCTTCGTCGTCGGTCTCGTAGACCGTCGTCCAGAGGCGCTCGGGCGCTAGCTTGTACACCCTGGTGAGCAGCTCCCAGGCGAAATGGATCGCGTCCCTTTTGAAGTAGTCGCCGAAGGAGAAGTTGCCGAGCATCTCGAAGAAGGTATGGTGGCGCGCGGTGTACCCGACGTTCTCCAGGTCGTTGTGCTTGCCGCCGGCGCGCAACGATCTCTGCGCCGTGGTGGCACGTTTGTAGGGTCGTGTCTCCCTACCGAGGAATACATCCTTGAACTGCACCATGCCGGAGTTGACGAACAGCAGCGTCGGGTCGTTCGCCGGCACGAGCGGGCTCGAGGGCACGATCTCGTGACCCTTGGAGCGGAAATACTCCAGGAAGCCCGTGCGGATTTCGCTTGATTTCACTCTGGAATTCTACTTCACCGCCCAAAGCCCCGGGGACGCCGGCCGGGCGGCCCCGGGAGAAGCGACTAGGCGTTGATGCGCCCGTACTTCAACAGACGGGCGCGCACTGCGCCCATCGTGCGCTCGTGCGCCGCGGCGAGCTCCTGCAGCGCGCGGCCAGCGTCGAAGGCTGCGAGGAGCTTTCGATCTTCCTCCTCGCTCCAAGGCTCGCCGGTCTTTTGCGGCATCTGACTGCGGCGCCGTTCGAAGCGCTCGATTCTCTCGAGCGCCGCGGCCGCCTCGTACAGCGCGCGCACGACCTGCGGCCGCTGGTACGTGCTGTCCGCCGCGAACACCTCGCCGCTTTCGGGATCGACGCCGTTAGCGAGCGACCTTACGATCGCCAATGCTTGTGCCTGATCCATGGTCTCACCCCCTCTCCCAGGCGACTGCCTGTCCTCGCATGAACGTATCTACAGTACCGGCGGATGACTGCGCGCCTCACAATCGGACTTCTTGATTAATTTGGCTCAAACAGCACGGCCCCGAAGTGCCGCCTTGCGCGCGCTCTGCACTGCGTGCGCGCTCGCACCAACGCTCGCGCTGGCGCAGGACTCCGGGATCGTCGGTGTCGACGTGCAGAAGCTCGCGAACGGCGTGCTTGCGCTGATGGGCTTCACTGTGACTCCGGATGTGACGACTGGCTCGCTTTCGATCTTCAACCAGGAGACGGGCAATCCGGACTTCAAGCAAGGATCGGTCGGTGGCGGGTTCACGATCAGCAAGAACCTCCCGCTGTACCTCGAAGGCACGGCGGCCTATGCGCGCTACGACCCGACTTTCTTCCTGGGGACCCCGGAGGTCGAACAGGCGGTCCAGGTGACCTGGGAAAGCGTATCGCTGAGTGGCGGAATCGGCTGGGATTTTCCGCTTGCCGCCGCCGGATGGACGCTGCGGCCGATCTTCAATATTTCGCTGGGGCGCGTCACGAGCAGCGGCGCGGACGGCGGTGGCTTCCTCGCGACTCGAAGCGGCGCCGAGCCCGAGTTCCTGCAGGGCGGCGAGCTCAACGCGTTCGGGCTCGGCGGCTCCCTCATGCTCGACTACGAGCGCTATCGGCCGGAAAACGAGATCGACCTCGAGCTTCGCTACAGCAACATCTATCTTCAGAGCTTCGACAGCTCCGCGGCCGTGGAGGGCCAGGCGAGCGCGCAGAGTGTCTCGCTTTGGTCGCGCTGGCGGGCGCCGACCGGGATCAATCTCCTCGAGCGGCCCTTGCGGTACGTGCTCGAGTACGCATACACCCGGTTTCTCGGCGATCTCGAGGGAGTGCTCGGCTTCGACGACATTCACTCCTTCGGCGTCGGTCTGGAGCTCGACTCGACCAAGTACGACGTCATCGTGGACCGTACGAGGCTCCTCGTGCGCTACAAGATCGGCAACAACGTTACGGGCTGGGCGGTCGGCCTCGCGGTGAGCTTCTAGACCTCGTCGCGCAGCACCAGGCGGCGGATGACGTCGCCCGAAAAACCGCGACCCTGCAAGAAGCGCGCACGCTTCGCGCGCTCTTCCCGAGTCGTGGCAGGCACGGAGTATTTGCGGGCGAGGATGGCCTTTGCTTTATCCATCTCCTCGATGTCGGAAGTGACGCGATCGGCCAGCTCAACGGCCACGCCTTTGCTCGTCAGATCCTGCCGGATCTTGGCTGCGCCGTACTTGCGCGCGAGCCAGTGTGCGCGGACCTCGGCAAAGCGCTCGTTGGAAAGACAGTTGCTTGAAACGAGAAAATCGAGGACCCTCTCCAGCGCTTCCGGTGACTCGGCGTGCGGCGAGAGCTTGCGCGCGAGCTCGTCGCGCGAGTGTTCCCGCCTGGCGAGGAGCCGCAGCGCGCGTGCTTTAAGCTCCGCCGCGCTTTCTCGTGGGAAGCTGTTCAACTTTTTTGCTCTCGGGCGCTTCGGGCTCGGCCGCGACCGGCTTCGATACGCCGACGCCCGCCTTCTCCCGGATCTTCTGTTCGATTTCGCGCGCGAGCGCGGGGTTCTCCTTCAGGAAGTCGCGCGCATTGTCCTTGCCCTGGCCGAGGCGGTCTCCGTTGTACACGTACCACGCGCCCGACTTCTCGAGCACTCCGAGGTTGACGCCGATCTCGAGCACCTCGCCTTCGCGCGAGATGCCCTCGCCGTACAGAATGTCGAACTCCGCTTGCTTGAACGGCGGCGCGACCTTGTTCTTCACGATCTTGACGCGGGTCTCGGAGCCGATGACTTCGTCGCCCTTCTTGATCGAGCCGATGCGGCGGATGTCGATGCGCACCGAGGCGTAGAACTTGAGCGCGTTGCCGCCGGTCGTGGTCTCGGGGTTGCCGAAGAGGACCCCGATCTTCATCCGGATCTGGTTGATGAAGATCACGAGCGTGTTGGTGCGCTTGATGTTGGCGGTGAGCTTGCGCAGCGCTTGGCTCATGAGGCGCGCCTGCAGGCCCATTTGCGGCTCGCCCATCTCGCCCTCGATCTCGGCCTTGGGCGTAAGCGCCGCCACCGAGTCGATGACGATGATGTCCACCGCGCCGGAGCGCACCAGCATGTCGGCGATCTCGAGCGCCTGTTCGCCCGTGTCCGGCTGCGAGATGAGAAGATCCTCCGTCTTCACCCCGAGCTTGGCGGCGTAGGTCACGTCGAGAGCGTTCTCGGCGTCGATGAAGGCCGCGGTGCCGCCGGCCTTCTGGACCTCCGCGATCACCTGGAGGGTGAGCGTGGTCTTGCCCGAAGACTCCGGCCCGTAGATCTCGACCACCCGGCCGCGCGGCAGGCCGCCGACGCCGAGCGCGAGATCGAGGCCAAGGGAGCCGGTGGAAACCACCTGCACGTCTTTCGCCGCCTCCGCGTCCATCCGCATGATGGAGCCCTTGCCGTACTGCTTCTCGATCTGCGACAGCGCGGCGGCTAATGCCTTAGACTTGTTGTCATCCATTGCTGTACCTCTTTTTCTGGATTTGTCGGCATCTGCGGCAGCGCATCTTGGTTAACGCCCTGGGCCAACACCGGATACTGTATAAACGCTCAGTATTGTGGGCCGGTTGACCGCGCCCTGTCAATACGATCGAAAATCCTTAGGAGACAAAACGATGGCTAAAGTTGCATTCCTGGGTCTTGGCGTCATGGGCTACCCGATGGCGGGGCACCTGCGGAAAAAGGGGGGCCACGACGTCACCGTCTATAACCGCACCGCCGCCAAGGCCCAGCAGTGGGCAAAGGAGTACGGCGGCAAGCACGCCCCCACCCCGCGCGAGGCGGCCAAGGACTGCGACTTCGTGATGATGTGCGTCGGCAACGATGACGACGTGCGCTCGGTGGTCTACGGCGATAACGGCGTGCTTGCTGGGATGAAAAGGGGCGCGATCCTGGTTGATCACACGACCGCTTCAGCCACAGTCGCCCGCGAGATCTTCCAGAAGGCCAAGGACAAGGGGATCGGCTTCATCGACGCGCCGGTGTCCGGCGGCCAGGCGGGTGCGGTGAACGGCCAGCTCGGCATCATGTGCGGCGGCGAGCCGGCGACCTTCGACAAGGCGAAGCCGGTGCTCGACGGGTACGCCAAGATGTGCGCGCTGATCGGCGGCCCCGGCGCCGGCCAGCTCACCAAAATGGTGAATCAGCTCTGCATTGCCGGGATCGCGCAGTCGCTTGCCGAAGGACTGGCGTTCGCGAAACGAAACGACCTGGACCTTGAGAAAGTCGTCTCGGTAATCTCGAAGGGCGCGGCGCAGACTTGGCAGATGGACAACCGCTGGAAAGCGATGAGCGAGATCAAAGTCGAGGGCTTCGGCTTCGCGATCGAGTGGATGCGCAAGGACATGGGCATCTGCCTCGACCAGGCGCGCAAGAGCGGCGCGCGCCTGCCGGTCGCCGCGCTCGTCGACCAATTTTGGGCGCACCTCGAGGCGCGCGGCGGCAAGCGCTGGGACAGCACCTCCTCGCTGATCCAGCTACTTCTGAAAGACTAGCAGCCGGTTGTTCGCCGGCATCGGGTTGTCCTCTCTGAGAGAGAGCCCGGCGCGCTTTCCGAGCTCGACCAGGTCTTCAACGTTGCGCAGTCCGCTCTTGGGATCGCGGGCGCGCAGCATGGCGTCGAAGCGCGCATTGCTGTCGGAAGTGTAATTGCCGCCGTAGTTGAAGGGCCCGTAGAGACAGAAGACTTTCAAGGTCGGGATCTTTCCGATCCCCTCGAACATCCGCTCGACCTGCGGCCAGGACATGATATGGCAGGTGTTCGCTGAGAACACGGCATCCACGTCGAGCTTCGGCCATTCCTTCTCCACATCGAGCGCGATCGGCGGCGGTTCGGACACCCACTCGCGGATCCCGGGCAAGTTCTCCGCCACATCGCTTGCCTGCCAGACGAGATGCGCGAGCTCGGGGGCGAAGTAGGCAGCATGCTGGCCGGTGCCCGAGCCAATCTCGAGCACGAAACGGGTGTTTGAAAAGGCTCTCTTCAAGACCTCGAGGATCGGGCCGCGGTTGCGCTCGCTCGCTTCGGAGAAAGGCTTCATCCGAGGATATTCTTCCCGCCTGTAGCGTCTGCAACCGCCGGTCACTACAGGCGGGGCAGTTCCTGCTCGCCTAGAACGCGTTGCTCCAGCCGCACCGGAATTCGGCGGGGCCCGAAGGCCTTGCCGAATTTCTGGAAGCGACCGGGGATCGGCGTGCCGCAGTGCGTGCAGGCGCCCGAGGTGTCGAGCGCGTAGCCACGGATGTCGTACCAGTCGCGGCGGATCACCAGCTTCTCGCACGAAGGACAGTAGGTGGACCCGCCCGACTCGTCGTGCACGTTGCCGGTATAGACGTAGTTGAGGCCTGCGCGCTGAGCGATCTCGCGCGCGCGCGTGAGCGTCGCCGCGGGCGTGTGCGGGATGTCGGTCATCTTCCAATCGGGGTGGAACGCGGTGAAGTGCAGCGGCACGTCGGGCCCGAGGTTGGCGCGGATCCACTCGCACTCGGCCGCGAGCTCCTCGTCGGAGTCGTTCTTGCCGGGAATCAGCAACGTGGTGATCTCGGTCCAGACCTCGGTTTCCTTGACGAGGTACACGAGCGTGTCGAGGACCGGCTGCAGGCGCCCGCCGCAGATCTTGAAATAAAAGTCGTCGGTGAACGCCTTCAAGTCCACGTTCGCCGCGTCCATTTTCGCGTAGAACTCGCGCCGCGGCTCGGCGTGGATGTAGCCCGCAGTGACCGCCACCGTCTTCACGCCCTTGTCGTGGCAGGCATCCGCGATGTCCATCGCGTACTCGGCGAAGATCACCGGGTCGTTGTAGGTGAACGCCACCGACTTGCAGCCCAGGCGAATCGCCGCCGCGGCGATGGTCTGCGGGCTGGCGGCGTCCTGCAGCCGGTCCATCTCGCGCGACTTGGAGATGTCCCAGTTCTGGCAGAACTTGCACGCCAGGTTGCAGCCGGCGGTGCCGAACGAGAGGATCGAGGTGCCCGGGTAGAAGTGATTGAGCGGCTTTTTCTCCACCGGGTCCACGCAGAAGCCCGAAGAGCGGCCGTAGGTGGTGAGCACCATGCGGCCCTGCTCCATCTTGCGCACGAAGCAAAGCCCGCGCTGGCCCTCGTGAAGCTTGCAGTCCCTGGGGCACAAGTCGCACTGCACGCGCCCGTCGGGCAGCGTGTGCCACCAGCGGCCCGGATAAGATGTTTCTACTCTTTCCATTTTGCGACCCGGTAGCGCGAGATGTTGCAGCGCGTGAGCGGCGTGTCGGCGGGCAGGCCGGCCTTTCTCACCAAGTGGCTCAGGAAAACGCGCTTGTCGCCGAGGTCTTCCCATACCTGGGGCAGGAAGGTGCCCCTTCTTCCGTCGGCTTCGATGATCAGGCCGTCTTCACCGGCCTCGATCTGCTCGAGAAGATCGGCTTCGTCGGCGAAGCGCAGCGGCTTGCGCGTCGACAGCAGCGATACCTCGACGCGGCATAGCGGCCACTCGGCGGCCGTCATGGCCGGGAAGCGCGGATCCCGGAAAGCCGCGCCGAGAGCGTTCTCAGTCACGTCCTCGGCGAGCGCGCGCGCCGGCTCCAGGCTGCCGATGCACCCGCGCAGCGCGCCTTCCTTTGTAAGCGTGACGAAAGTAGCACCGGTCTGGTTGAGCCACGCGGCCGACGGCGTCAGCCCCGGCTTGCCGAGCAGATTCTTTTCGATGCAGCTGCGAGCGAGCGAAAGCAGCATTCGCCCCGCTTCCTCGAGCAGGACCGCGCGCCCTTCGTACAGTCCGAACGCGGAGTAGCCGACCACCCTATCCTTGCCGCCGGCCGTGTCGCCAGAGTTGCACGCGGCAAGCAGCTTGAGAGAAAGATTCTTTTGCTTTGAAAAGAACAAGAGCCCGTTGAGGGGCGTAGCGCCGCAGGCTTCTTCGTGATGGATGTCGGTGGCAAATTCGGCAATGCGCTTGATCGTGGAGCCGTCGATGGCGCGCGCCTGCCCGTACGAATGGTAGTGCGACATGTCGGTCGAGATCACGACCAGCGTCTCGGGCCCGCCCCACAGGCGCTCAATGACTTCGGCGACCTCGGCGACGCTCGCCATCCCGACCGCGAACGGCGCGAGCGCGAAGTCGCCGAGCATCTTCTGCAGGAAAGGAAGCTGGACCTCGAGCGAATGCTCCATCGCATGCGCGGCATCGCTCACCACGACCTGCGGCAGGTCGCGCACCGAATCCAGGGCAGCGGTATCCACGCGCACCGTGCCGAGCGGCGTGGCGAAGCCGCCGGCGCTTGGCATGGCGAGCCCTCGCATCGCCACACGGTGCGTCGGGCCAAGCAGCACGACCCGCTTCACGGAGCCGCGGGCCGGGCCGAGCTCGTCGTAGGCGCGCGCCGCCACTCCGCCGGAGTAGATGTAACCGGCGTGCGGCACGATCAACGCCTTGGGATAACCGAGTCGCGGGGCACACTCGCTCACGCCGCCGAGCAGGTCGTCCACCTCGGCGGCGAGAGCGCGCGGGTTCCCGGGATAGAACATCCCCGCTACGGCAGCCGGACGAACGGAAAGCATGTCTCTATGTATGGCCGCCCTCAGCGGCCGTCAAGGGCTTTCAATACGCCTTCGAGAGCGTGAACGACCGACTGGCGCCGCACGCTCTCCCGATCGCCGGAGAAGCGCATCGTTTCTGCCCTGGACCCCTGCCTGCTTGTCCACGCGAAGCACACCGTGCCGACCGGCTTCTCCGCGCTCCCGCCGCCTGGGCCGGCAATCCCGGTGACGGCAAGGGCCACCGTGGCCTTGCTCCGCGCGAGCGCGGCTTGCGCCATCTCACGCGCGGTGTGCTCGCTGACTGCTCCGTGTCGCGCGAGCGTGTCGGCGCGCACCCCTAGCATCTCGTGTTTCGCATCGTTCGAGTAGGTCACAAAGCCGCGATCGAACCAGTCGGAGGAACCGGCAATCGCCGTCACAGCCTGAGCCACCCAGCCGCCGGTGCAGGACTCCGCGATCGCCAGCACCTGCCCGCTCGCCGCAAGCCGCTCGCCGACGCGCCTGGCAAGGTCTTCCATTAGAGGAACGCCTTCTTCACTGCGGCGAGCACCAGCAAGGTGTACGCCGCAGCGACAATGTCGTCAAACATGACGCCAAAGCCGCCGCCGTAGCGCCTCTCGAGCTGGCGGATGGGCGGCGGCTTCGCGATGTCGAAGAAACGGAACAGCACGAAGGCGCCGGCCTGCCAGGCGAGCTCGCGCGGCACGATGGCGAGCACGAGAAGGAATGCGACCACCTCGTCCCATACCATGCCGCCGTGGTCGGCGACGCCGAGGTCGCGGCCGGTCACCTCGCAAGCCCATAGGCCGGCGAGGAAAAAGATGACGACCAGGGAGAAGAACGCCGCCGGATGTAGCGCCGCGAGCGACCAGCCCATGGCCCAGCCGAGCGCGCTGCCCGCGGTGCCGGGAGCGAATGGCGAAAGCCCTGCGCCGAAACCGAACGCGATCGCGTGCGCGGGATGCGAGAAAACAAACCCGGCACGCGGACGCGACGCGATCACCGCTGCCCGCCGAAGTGGTCGAAGCCGCCGCGGTGGACGATCGGCTTGCCTTTCGCATCCAAGATACTCAACCCGGAACCTGCCTCGATAGTGCCGATCCGCGTCAGGGCGAGCTTGAGCTCGACGGCGAGCGAGTCGAGCTCGGCATGCCGCCCGCGCGGCGCGGTGAAAGCAAGCTCGTAGTCGTCGCCACCCGAGAGCACGCAGTCGCGCTCGAGCTCCGGAGCTGCCAGCTCTCGAAAAACCGAAGGTCTCGGGATGCGCGCGTACTCGACGACAGCGGCCACCTGCGAGCGCTCGGCGATGTGGCCGAGGTCGCCCGCCAGACCGTCGGAGATGTCGATGGCCGCATGGGCGAGCCCGCGAAGGCGCTCGCCGAGCTCCACGCGCGGCTCGGGCCAGTGCAGGCGCTTCGCCGCCTCGATGATCTCCGGGTGCATGAGACCGAGCGCCGCGGCGCCGAGCTCGCCAGAAACCCAGATCTCGTCTCCCGGGCGCGCACGCGAGCGCTCGAGCGCCATTCCGGGCGGCACTTCGCCGATCGCGGTGATCGATATCGCTCGCCGCTCGCCCCGCGTCGTGTCGCCGCCGACGAGGTCGACCCCGTAGCGCTCGGCGAGCGTGTACAACCCCGCCGCGAAGGCTTCGAGCCATGCCGGCTCGGCGGCCGGAAGTGCGAGCGCTAGGGTCGCCCAGCGCGGCTTCGCCCCCATCGCCGCCAGGTCGGACAGGTTGACGGCGAGCGCTTTGTGGCCGAGCGAGCGCGGCTCGGCGTCGGGCAGGAAATGGCGCCCTTCGATCAGCATGTCGGTCGTGATCGCGAAGTCGAGATCGGGCTCCGGCCGCGCGAGCGCGCAATCGTCGCCGACCCCGAGCAGCGCGCGCCTGGGCGGGCGATCGAAGTACCGCTTGATAAGTTCGAACTCGTTCAGGCGATGTTGCGCGAGCGCGCCACTTCCTCCGGACGAAGCGCCTGGGCGATTTTCTCGAGCACCCCGTTGACGAAGCGATAGCCATCGGTGCCGCCGAAGCTCTTGCCGAGCTCGACCGCCTCGTTGAGCACCACCTTGAAAGGCGTCTTCGGGTGGTGCGCGAGCTCATAGGCGCCGATATAGAGAATCGCGCGCTCCACCGGCGACAGCCTGACGAAGTCGCGGTCGAGGTGCGGCGCGATCAGCCGCTCGAGCTCTGCCGCGCGCCCCGCGACGCCGCGCACCAGGTCATCGAGAAACTCCGTCTTCTCATAGTCGTCGTTCGCGCGCGCTTCCTCGAGCGGATCGCCGCCCGAAAGTTGCCACGCGTAGAGCGCCTGCAGCGCCACCTCGCGCGCCTGCCGCCTAGCGTGCTTCATGGAGCTGGGACCTGAGCCGCGCCATCTCGACCGCGACGCGCACCGCCTCGGCGCCTTTCTCCAGGCGCGCGGCGGCCTGGCGTTCGTCGTCGGTCGTGAGGATAGCGTTCGCCACCGGCACGCCGAATTCCAGCATCACATCCATGACACCGCGCGCCGACTCGTTCGCCACGACATCGAAGTGGTAGGTATCGCCGCGGATCACCGCGCCGAGCGCGACCAGCGCGTCATAGCGGCCGGACTGCGCCATCCACTGCAGCGCGAGCGGGATCTCGAGCGCTCCGGGCACGCTCACCACGGTGCATTGCGCGTTCAGCTTCTGTGCCTCGGCGCGCGCGCCCTCGAGAAGCTTCGCGCAGATGTCTTCGTTGAACCGGCTGGCAACGATGCCCAAGCGCATCGGTTCACCGCCGGGGCATGTCGGCGTAGCTGGTGACTTCGAGGCCGAAGCCCGCCATGCTGGGCATCTTGCGTGGCGCGGCCATCAAGCGCATCTTGCCAACGCCCAGGTCACGCAAGATCTGCGCACCGATGCCATAGACACGCAAATCGAGGCTGCGCGCCGCCGTCGGCGCACGCGCCTCGTGCTGGTTGCAGTTCATGAGCACCATCACGCCGGCCTGTGCGTCCCGGATTTCCTTCAGCGCCTCACCCACGCCCCAGGAATGCGTGCTTGGCCCCGCGTCGAGCAGGTCGAGGATCGACAGCGGCTCGTGAACCCGTACGAGGGTCTCCTTCGTGGGATCCGGTTTGCCGGCCACGAGCGCGAGATGGAGGGAACCGAGCGCGAGGTCACGGTACGACACCAAATGAAACGCCCCCCAAGGAGTATCGATCCCGCGCTCGAATTCTCGTTTCACCAGCGATTCATTTCTGCTTCGATGCCCGATGAGATCGGCGATGGTGCCGATTTTGAGCTTATGTTCAGCGGCGAACTGAACGAGGTCTGGCAGGCGCGCCATCGTGCCGTCGTCGCGCATGATCTCGCACAGCACCGCCGCCGGCGACACCTCGGCGAGCCGCGCAAGATCGCAGCACGCCTCGGTGTGGCCGGCGCGGACCAACACGCCGCCGCGCTGCGCGATCAGCGGGAACACGTGGCCGGGCTGGACAATATCTTCCGGCTTTGCGTCTTTGCTGCAGGCTACTTTGATCGTAAGCGCGCGGTCGTGCGCCGAGATTCCGGTCGCGATGCCCTCGGCCGCCTCGATCGAGACCGTGAAGTTGGTGCCGTGGCGCGAGCGGTTCTGCTCGACCATCGGGCGCAGCCCAAGGCGGCTTGCGTGCTCCTCGGTAATCGGCATGCAGATGAGGCCCCGGCCGTGCTTGGCGAGGAAGTTGACTTTGTCGGGGGTGACGAAGTCGGCCGCGAACACCAGGTCGCCCTCGTTCTCCCGGTCCTCGTCGTCGACCAGGATGACGATCTCGCCCGCGCGGATCGCCGCGATGACTTCGCTAATGGAGCTGATGGCAGCCGATTCCCGGCGCATCAGCCCATTTTACTCCTGCGCTTCGCCTTCTCCTGCGCCGCCGCCTTCTTCGCCGCCGGTCCGCTCCCGGATGCGAGCCGACTTGCCCGAGCGCGCGCGCAGATAGTAGAGCTTGGCGCGCCGCACTTCCCCCTTGCGCTTGACTTCGATCGAGGCGATCAGGGGTGAATAGGTCTGGAACGTGCGTTCCACGCCTTCGCCCGAGGACACCTTGCGCACGATAAACGAGGAGTTCAGGCCGCGATTGCGCTTCGCGATCACCATGCCCTCGAAGGCTTGCAGGCGTTTCCTCTCGCCTTCGACGACGTTCACGTTCACCACCACCGTGTCGCCGGGCGAAAAGTCGGGCACCTCCTTCTTGAGGCGTTTGATCTCTTCCTGCTCGAGTGTCCGGATCAGATCCATGGTCAACCTCGCATTTCGTGTTTGAACTCGTCCAGTAATCCCTGCTCTTCTGCGCTCAGCCTGCGTGCCGCCAGCAGCTCGGGCCGGCGCAGCCACGTCCTGCCAAGCGCCTGCTTCAGCCGCCAGCGCCGGATCTCGCCGTGGTGCCCCGAAAGCAGCACCTGCGGCACGTGCAGCCCGGCGTGCACCTCGGGCCGGGTGTACTGCGGGCAGTCGAGCAGCCCGTCGGCGAATGACTCTTCCAGCGCGGAGGCCTCGTCCCCTAATGCGCCCGGCAGTTGCCGCACCACGGCGTCGACCAGCGCCATCGCCGCCACTTCGCCCCCCGAGAGCACGAAGTCGCCGATGGAGATCTCCTCGTCGACTCGGCGCTCGAGCAGCCGCTCATCCACTCCCTCGTAGCGGCCGCAGAGCAGCGTCAGCGCCCGCTCGTCCTTCAGCTCCATCACCCTGCGGTGATCGAGCCTCCTTCCTTGCGGCGTCAGGTACACCACCCTGCCGCCATCCGCTGCTTTAATCGCGTCCAGCGTTTTTTCCAGCGGCGCGGCGAGCATCACCATGCCGGGCCCGCCGCCGTACGGCCGGTCGTCGACCGTCCGGTACTTGTCCGGTGCGAAGTGGCGCGGGTTCCACGTGGTCAGGGAATACAACCCCGCTTCCAGAGCCCGGCTCGTGATCCCGCTGCCCGTGATTGCGGCAAACATCTCCGGGAACAGCGTCACTACGTCGAAGCGGATCACCAGTCCGCTCCCCACGCCACATCGATCTGCCGTTTCTGCAAGTCGACGTTTCTCACCACTTCAGGGGTCCACGGCAGCAATCGCACTTTGCCGTTCCCCGCCACCTCCATGACGTCCTGCACGCCGTTGAACATCCAGCGCTTCACCTTGCCGAGCACTATTCCCTGCTCGTTCACCACCTCGAGGCCGATGAGGTCTGCGAGGTAGTAGTGTCCCTCTTCAGGCGCGGGCATCGCATCGCGCCGCACGTACACCGTCGAGCCCTTGAGCTTGAGCGCGGCCTCGCGACTCTCCAAGCCCTCGAGCTTCGCGAGCAGCGTGCCCGCATGCTCCTTCAGCTGCTCGAGCGGATACTCCTTTCCCCCGATCGACCACGCTGCGCACCGCAGCAGCGCCGCCTGCGCTTCCTCTACCCTGATCCACCCGCGTACGCCGTACGAGCCGGCAACCCGGCCCATCTCTACGAGTTTTTCAGGCTGCCTTTTTTGCAAACTGCCTTACGAGCCGCGCCGCGGTCGGCGAGAGCTGCGCACCCTTGCCCGTCCAGTGCTTGACGCGCTCCATGTTCACGCGCAGCGCCTCGCGGCCTTGCGGCGCCTTCGGATCGAAAAACCCAAGCCGCTCGATAAATTTCTTGCCCGCCGCGCGCCGCGAGTCGGCCACCACGACATGAAAGAACGGCCGCTTGTTCGCGCCGCCGCGCTGCAGTCGAATCACCACCATCGGGAATACTCCGCAAACCGCGAAAAGGCGCGGATTATAAGGGAGAAATCAGGGCTTTGGTAGGCGCAAGGCGACGCCGACTGCAAGAAGATTCAGCCCGCCCGCGATGAGTACCGCTGCGCCGTAGCCCCCGGTGCGGTCATACAGCCAGCCGGCGAGTATCGGCAGGCTGATAGCGGCAACGCACCAGGCGACATAGAGACGCCCTGCAACACGGCCGAACGCGTTCTTTCCCCAGTAGCGCGCAATCGCCGCGGCAGTGAGCCCCGAAATGACGCCGTAGCCCATGCCGATCATCGCGAGCGCAGGCACGGCGATGCGCGGGCCTGGGAACAAGGTGAAGATCAACGCTCCACACAGCGCGAAGAGCTGCGACCCCATCGCGACGCGTGGAATCGCGAACCGGTCCACAAGCCAGCCGCCGGCAATGCGAGCCGCGCCAACCGCGCCGGTGATGAACGTCGTCGCGCCGACGGCGAGCGCCGTTGCTCCGCCGTAGGCCTGCACGATGCCTGCAGCCTGGCTCATGACCATGAGGCCCGCGGCAGCGGCGAGAAAGAAGACCGTGGCGAGCAGCAGGAAGACGCGCCACTGCTGCTCTTTCTCGATTACTTTCCCAGCCGTTTCTTGATGCATTCGGATTCCGGCGGCGCGAAGCAGAAGCGCGGTGACCCCGCAGCCGGCAAGCACTGCGACGCCCAGGGCGCCGAGCGTAACGCGAACGCCGTACGCCTCGATTGCCCAGCCGAAGAGCGGGGCGCCGAGCATCGCCCCGAGCGGATAGAGGCTCACCACGTAGCCGTTGGCCAGCCCGCTTCGCGCGGTCAGGCTCTGATTCACGCCTTGCTGCACAAGAATGAAGCCGACGCCGGCGCCGATGCCGAAAAGGACGCCATAGCCCGCGACAAGCTCGGCGAAGCTTCGCGCCGTGGCAGCGATGAACAGCCCCACGGCGCTACAGGCTCCACAGGACAACGCGATGAGCGGCGGCGGCAAGCGCCGGTAAACGCTCGGCGCAAGCACCATCCCGAGCGTCAACGTAATTGTGGCGAGCGCGAATACAAAGCTCATCTGCGCGCGCCCCACACCGATAAGCGTCTCTATCGGCTTCAGTAAGACGCTAAAGGCGTAGAGCGTGCCGAACGGCAGGTTGAGCGCCGTGGCGGCGGCGATCGCAGCGGCGGCGCGCGGCGCCGGCACTAGCGCATGCCGGGCAGCATGCCCTTCATCCCGCGCATCATGCGCCGCAGGTTCCCGCCTTTCATCATCTTCATCATCTTCTGCATCTGCTCGAACTGGCTGAGCAGCTGGTTCACCGCCTGCACCGGCACGCCGGCGCCGGCGGCGATGCGGCGCTTACGCGAGGCCTTGATGATCTCTGGCTTGCGGCGCTCGGCGGGAGTCATCGAGTTGATGATTCCCTCGATGCGCCTGAACTGAGTCTCGTCCTGCAGCTTCGCCGGGTCGATCTGGCCGACGATCTGGGCGGGAAGCTTGTCCATAAGCGAAGCGACCCCGCCCATCTTCTTCATCTGCACGATCTGCTGCTTGAAGTCCTCGAGGTCGAATCCCTTGCCCTTCTTCACTTTCTCGGCGACACGCTGCGCCTCAGCGAGGTCGATCTTGGCGTGCGCCTCCTCGACGAGCGACAAGATGTCGCCCATGCCGAGAATGCGCGCCGCCATGCGCTCGGGATAGAACGCTTCCAGCCCATCGAGCTTTTCGCCCACGCCAGCGAATTTGATCGGCTTGCCGGTGACGTGGCGCACCGAGAGCGCCGCGCCGCCGCGCGCGTCGCCGTCGAGCTTGGTGAGTACTACCCCGGTAAGGGGCAACCGCTCGTTGAACACGCGCGCGACGTTGACCGCGTCCTGTCCCTGCATCGCGTCAACGACGAAGAGTGTCTCGACGGGCTTCAGCGCCGCATGCAGCTCGGCGATCTCGAGCATCATCTCCTCGTCGATCGCGAGCCGCCCCGCAGTGTCGACGATAAGCACGTCCAGGTAATGGGTGCGCGCGTAGTCCACCGCCCGACGTGCAATGTCGGCAGGTTTCTCACCAGCCACGGAAGGCACAAACTGCGCACTTGCTTGTGAAGCAACCGTCTTCAGCTGCTCGATGGCGGCAGGGCGATACACGTCGCAGGAGACGAGCGCCACCTTCTTCTTGTCCTTGATGAGAAGCCTTGCGAGCTTGCCGCAGGTGGTCGTCTTGCCCGAGCCTTGCAAGCCCGCCATGAGAATGACCGCCGGCGGCTGCGCGGCGAGGTTCAAGCCGACGTTCGCCTCGCCCATGAGCTTGGTGAGCTCGCGGTGCACGACGCCGATCAGCGCCTGGCCGGGCGTCAGGCTGCCGACGACCTCCTCGCCGAGCGCAGCGCCGCGCACCGAGTCGATGAAGTGCTTCACGACCGGTAGCGCGACGTCCGCCTCGAGCAGCGCGACGCGAACTTCGCGCAGCGCTTCCTGGATGTTCGACTCGGTGAGGCGTGCCTCCCCGCGAATGTGCTTCACGATGCGCGCGAGGCGCGAGGTCAGGGTATCAAGCACGGTGCCGAAACTCGGGTGATAAACTGAAGCGGTGCCCGACATTGTAATTCACGGCATCGCCTCGGCCATGTACGTCGGGTTGGCCTGGCACTTCTGGAAGACACGCTGGCATAGAGGACGCGGGCTCGCGCCGGCCACGGACGGCAAGCGTGGGCTGCGCGCCTGGGAGCGCGCCGCCATCCTGGTTCCAGCCGCGCTGCACGGTTGGCTGCTGTACGACGGCGTTTTCTCCCGCGAGCTGAGGTTCGGCTTCGCACAGGCGCTCTCGGTGATGATGCTGGTCGGCGTTGCGCTCTACTGGATCGAGAGCCTGTTTTACGAGCTGGAGGGCATGCAGCCGCTGGTGCTCGCGCTCGCCGCCCTCGCCGTGCCGCTCCCTGCTCTTTTTCCCGGCCTCGTGCTCACCGGCGCGCATGCGCAGGCGGCAGAGTTCAAGCTGCATCTCGCGCTTGCCATGCTCGCGTACGGCCTGTTCGTGATCGCGCTGCTGCACGCGACGCTGATGGCGGTGGCGGAGCGGCAGCTGCACCGCAAGGGCACGGCCGCTTTCCCCAACCTGCCACCGCTCCTCACGCTCGAGAAACTCCTCTTCCGGATGATCGGGGCGGCGTTCATTTTCCTGACGCTGACGCTCGTCACCGGCATTACGTTCTCCGAAACGTTGTTCGGTCGTGCGCTGACCTTCGACCACAAGACGGTATTCGCGCTCCTCTCGTGGGTCACTTTCGGCCTGCTGCTTGCCGGGCGCTGGCGCTACGGCTGGCGCGGGCGCACCGCGCTGCGCTGGACGCTCACCGGCTTCGTCATGCTGCTCCTCGCCTACGTCGGCAGCCGCTTCGTGCTCGAAGTGCTGCTCGGACGCAGTTGAACGGGATGATCCATGGAACTCCTCCTCCTCGCCAGCCTCATTCTCCTGAACGGCGCGTTCGCCATGTCGGAAGTGGCATTGCTGACCGCGCGCAAGCCTCGCCTAGAAACGAGGGCCAAGCAGGGGGACAAGCTCGCCGCCTCGGCGCTCGCGCTGGCGCGCGACCCTACCCGGTTCCTTTCGACCATCCAGATCGGAATTACCTCGATCGGCATCCTGAACGGCATCGTGGGCGAAGCATTCCTGTCCGCGCCGGTTTCGGCCTGGCTGCAATCGACGCTCCCGATCACGGCGAAGACGGCCAACGTTGTTTCGACCGTGAGCATCGTGGTCGCGATTACGTACGTGTCGATCGTCGTCGGCGAGCTCGTGCCCAAACGCCTCGGGCAGCACAACGCGGAAGGGATAGCACGCATGGTGGCGTGGCCGATGCGCCTGCTGGCGAAGATTTCGGCCCCTTTTGTGTCGCTGCTCTCCACATCGACCAATGCGATTCTGAATCCGCTGCTCGCGCTCGCGCGCATGCGCGGCGGCGAGGACCAAGGCGAAATGTCCCCGGAGGAGATCCGCACGATCCTTCTCGAGTATTCCAACGTGCTGCCGAAGAAACACGTCTCTATCCTGCTCAACCTGTTCGACCTCGGCGCGGTTACGGTGCAGGACATCATGGTGCCGCGGGCCAAGATCGAGTCCCTGAGCCTCGACGACGACATGGAGAGCATCGTGCGCCAGATCGTCACCAGTCACCATGGCCGGCTGCCGGTGTTTCGAAGCGCGCTCGGCGATGTGGTCGGCGTGCTTCATCTGAAGAAGGTGCTGACGGCGCTGCCGACCGGTACGCTCGACAAGCCGACGCTCGAATCGATGCTCGGCGAGCCTTATTTCGTTCCGGCGACCACCCCGGTGCTTGCGCAAATGCAGTACTTCCAGGAGAACCGCGAGCGCATTGCGCTCGTGGTCGATGAATACGGCGAACTCATGGGACTGCTCACGCTCGAGGACATCATCGAGGAGATCATCGGCAAGTTCACCACCTCGCTGCCGACCGCGGGGCAGGCACTCGCCTGGGACCGCAGCGGCGCCGCTACCGCCGAGGGAGCCACCCCCGTACGCGAGGTAAACCGCGCCCTTGGGCTCGCCCTTCCCACCGACGGCCCCAAGACCCTGAACGGGCTGATCCTCGAGCACCTGCAGGACATCCCCGAGGCTGATGTCTCGATCAAGATCGGCAGCGTGCCGATGGAGATCCTTCATGCCCAGGGGCGGACAATCAAAACGGTGCGCCTATTCCGACCCGTGCAGAATGTGGAAAATACCGAGCCCTCAGAGGCTTAGAAGAGGAACTTCACGCTTTACAAACGCTTCACCCGCGGGCATGATCTGGGCGAAAGGATAAAGGGGGAAGGGAGCGCTCAGTATGGCAACCGCAGCGGCCGCCAAGGGCCCTAAGCAATTCACGTTCAGTTGGGAAGGCCGGGACAAGGCCGGGAAGACGATTCGCGGCGAGCTGCGCGCAGTGAGCGAAGCCGCAGTGAACGCAACGTTGCGCCGTCAGGGCATCGTTGTGCAGAAGGTAAAGGCGGTCAAGATCCGGGGAGGCGGCAAGGTCACCGAGAAGGACATCACGCTCTTCACGCGCCAGCTCGCGACCATGATGAAGGCAGGCGTGCCGCTGCTGCAATCGTTCGACATTGTGAGCAAGGGCGCGTCGAACGCCGCGGTGGCGAAGCTGCTGACCGACATCAAGACCGACGTCGAAACCGGCTCCGCGCTCGCCTCGGCGTTCCGGAAGTTCCCGCTGCACTTCGATGCGCTCTTCTGCAACCTGGTCCAGGCCGGTGAGCAGGCCGGCATTCTCGAGACCCTGCTCGACCGCCTTGCGAGCTACAAGGAGAAGATCCTCGCCATCAAGTCGAAGATCAAGAGCGCGATGTTCTACCCCATCGCGATCATCGCGGTGGCGTTCATCATCACCGCGGTGATCATGATCTTCGTGATCCCGGCGTTCAAGGAGGTGTTCACGAACTTCGGCGCCGATCTGCCCGCGCCGACGCTCGTCGTCATGGGCGTCTCGGATTGGTTCGTCGCCAACTGGTACATCGTATTTCCGGTGCTCGGCGGTGCGATCTACGGCTTCCTGGAGGCCTGGAAGCGCTCGGTGGCGGTGCAGATCTTCATGGATCGGTTCACGCTCAGGCTTCCGCTTTTCGGCGATCTGGTGAGGAAATCGGCAATCGCGCGCTGGACCCGGACGCTGTCCACCATGTTCGCCGCCGGAGTGCCGCTGGTCGAGGCGCTCGATTCGGTGGGCGGCGCCGCGGGCAACTACATCTACGCCCAGGCTACCCGGCAGATCAAGCAGGAAGTATCCACCGGTACTTCGCTCACGATGGCGATGCAGAACTCCAATGTGTTCCCGAACATGGTGGTGCAGATGGTGTCGATCGGCGAGGAGACCGGAGCGCTCGACGCCATGCTCGGCAAGGTCGCCGACTTCTACGAGCAGGAAGTCGACGACGCGGTCGAGGCGCTCTCGTCGCTGCTGGAACCGGCGATCATGGTCGTGCTTGGCGTCATCATCGGCGGCATGGTGATCGCGATGTACCTGCCGATCTTCAAACTGGGGCAAGCTCTCTGAAATCATGACGGCGGCCGGCTGGGTCCTACAGCCGGCCTTCCTGCCGTGGGTGGCGCTGGTGCTCGGGCTGTGCATCGGTTCGTTCCTCAACGTCGTCATCCATCGGCTGCCGAAGATGCTGGAGCGCGGCTGGCGCGAGGAATGCGCCGAGCTCGCCGGGCAGCCGCTGCCCCAGGAGCCGCCGTATAGCCTTGTCGCGCCGCGCTCGGCGTGCCCGGCGTGCGGGCAGCGCATCCGCGCCTGGGAAAACGTGCCGGTCGTCAGTTGGCTCGTGCTGCGCGGAAGGTGCTCCGCATGCCGGACGCGCATCAGTGCCAAGTACCCATTGGTCGAAGTGCTCGCCGGCATCGGTGCCGCATATGCCGCGTGGCGTTTCGGCGCGACCGCCACCGCGCTCGGTGCCGCGATCTTCATCTGGTTTACGATCGCGCTCGCCTTCATCGACCAGGAAACGGGGCTCCTCCCCGACGCCCTGACCCTGCCCCTGTTGTGGCTGGGCTTGCTGTTGAACCTCACCCATGCGTTTACGTCCATACAGGAGGCGGTCGTCGGCGCCGCCGCCGGCTACCTGTCGCTGTGGCTCGTGTTCCATGCCTACAGGCTCGTCACCGGTAAGGAAGGCATGGGTTACGGCGATTTCAAGATGAACGCGGCGGTGGGCGCATTCCTCGGGTGGAAGCTGTTGCCGCTCGTAATCCTGCTTTCCTCGCTCGTCGGTCTCGCGTTCGGCGCGCTGCAGATGTTCGCCGCCCGGGGTCGCTGGGACGCGAGCTTCCGCTTCCATTTCGGTCCGTACCTCGCGATCGCCGGCATCGTGGCCATGTTCTGGGGCGAGCCGATCCTGCGCTGGTATCTGCAGCGGCTGTGACCTTCGTGGTGGGACTGACGGGCGGCATCGGCAGCGGAAAATCCGCCGCCGCGGCCGATTTTGCGGCGCTGGGCGTCACGGTCGTCGACACGGACGTCATTGCCCACGAGCTCACCGCGAAGGGCGGCGCCGCCATCGCCGGCGTGGAGAAGCTCTTTGGTCCGGAGGCAGTGAGCGGCGACGGCTCGATGAACCGCGCGAAGGTGCGCGAGCGCGTATTCGCCGACCCGGCGGCGAAGCGAGAGCTCGAGGCGCTGCTGCACCCGATGATCCGCGATGAATCGGCCCGGCGCATCGCGGGCGCCACCGGGCCTTACGTCGTGCATGTCGTGCCTCTGCTCATCGAATCGCCCGACTACCGCAAGCGCGTCGACCGGGTGTTGGTGGTCGACTGCCCCGAGGAGACGCAGCTTGCGCGAGTGCGCGCGCGCGCCGGGTTTTCCGAAAGCGAAGTGCGCGCCATCATGCGCACCCAGGCGACGCGCGCCGAGCGTGTCGCGGCGGCCGACGACGTGATCGACAACGGCGGCTCGCGTGAGTCGTTGCGCAAACAGGTCGGCGCGCTGCACCAAAAATACCTACAATTCGCAGGCCAGTGATCACGTACGAGTATCCGCTCAACGAGCGCATCCGCACGCTGCTTCGGCTCGAGGACCTGTTCGAGCGCTCGCGTCACTTCATCGGGCGCACCGAGCCTCACGATCACCACGTCGCGCTACTCACGCTGTTCGAGATCATGGAGGTCGCAAGCCGCGCCGACCTGAAATCCGACCTTCTGCAGGAGCTCGAGCGCCAGAAGCAGGTGCTGCTCTCCTTCCGCAACAACCCCGACATCGCCGAGAAGGCGCTCGCGAGCGTGCTACGCGACATCGAGCACGCGTCGCAGGCGCTGTTCTCCATGACCGGCAAGATCGGCCAGTATTTGCGCGAGAACGACTGGCTGATGTCGATCAAGCAGCGCACCGGCATCCCGGGCGGCGCGTGCGAGTTCGACCTGCCTTCGTACCACTACTGGCTGCACCGGCCCTCCGAGGAGCGCACCGGACAGCTCGCGGCCTGGCTCGGACCGCTCTATCCGCTGCGCGACGGCTCCGCCATCGTCCTGCGGATCCTGCGCGAGTCGGGCAAGCCACAGAGCGTGTCGGCGCCGCAGGGCATGTTCCAGCAAATGCTCGGCGGCAAGACGGCCCAGATGCTGCGGCTGCGCCTCGATCCGACCATGCCCTGCGTGCCGGAGATCAGCGCCAACAAGTACGTCCTCAACATCCGCTTTCTCATCCAGGACGGCGCGAGTCAGAGCCCTGAATCCCGCGCGCGCACCGCGGACTGGGACGTCGGCTTCGAGCTCACGTTCTGCAATCTGTAAGAATCGTCCGCTGCCCGCGCTGCGGCATGCGCGCCGAATATTCGCGGGCAAATAAGTGGCGTCCGTTCTGCAGCGAGCGCTGCCGCATGATCGATCTCGGGAGATGGGCCGCCGAGGAATACCGGCTTCCCGGGAAGGACGACCCTAGCTCCAAGCCCCCCGAATCATAGCCAGGCCGTGCGCCCCCGCACGCCAGGCATCCTGCATGTCGGCCCGCGTCAATCCGCCGATCGCGTAGACCGGAATGCTCGCATCGCGGGCGAGGTCGGCGAAGCGCGCCCATCCGAGCGCCGGCGGTTTGTCCTTCACCGGCCCGAGCACGGCGAAGTCCAGCTCGAGCTCCATCGCCTGCTCAAGCTCGGCTCGGCTGTGGCACGACGCCGCCGCGAGCATACCCCGCGGCCTTTCCTTCAGTGAAGCCAGCTCGGATGCCTTGAAATGAATGCCATCCGCGCCTGCGAAGGGCGACTTCACCATCACTTTGCAGCCGTGGCGGTGCGCGAGCCCCACCACCTGGGACGTGAACAAAGCCCTTTCCTCGACGCCGAGGCCCGGCTCGCGCACTTGCACCAGCTTGAGTCCCTGCTCGAGCCGCTGCGCTAGCCGGGAAAGCATCGGCGCGATGCCATAGCGCGCCGCGTCCGTCACGGCGTATTCAAGCGGCAGGGCGAGGGAAGCCAGAACCGGCGCGTTGGCGGGTAGCATCGGAGCAGCCACGGGAGCGCTCAAGGCCTGCCACGCAATCGCCTGATCTTCGCGCGGGTGCGGGTTGTTGCGCCAATCAAAGACGCGGAAGAAGTTCAGGCGCACTGTACCGTGCGGATACGTATATACGCGTGTGATCCACGGGTACGCCGGCCCGATGTCGATGCCGAGCTCCTCGTGGAGCTCGCGCGCGAGCGCCCGCTCCGGCGGCTCGCCACGCTCCACCTTGCCGCCGGGGAACTCCCAGTAGCCGGCGTAGACTTTGCCCTGGGGGCGCTGCGCCAGCAGGAACGCGCCGTCGGGGCGTTGGATCACCGCCGCCGCTACATCGATCACGCCGGCCTTCCTACCTTTTCCTGGCGTGCCTGCCGGCCCCGGAGCCACTCGCGTGGCGACCCGCCCAATCTCGGGCGAACTGATAGGCGACACGGCCGCTGCGCGATCCCCTTTGCAGCGCCCACTGCAGCGCCTCGGCTTTTGCTTCTTCATTAGACGAGGAGTCGAATGCCTCGAGCCAATGGCCCACAATCTCGAGATACTCGTCCTGGTCGAAGGGATAGAAGGTCACCCATAGGCCGAAGCGCTCGGAAAGGGAGATCTTCTCCTCCACCGTCTCGCCAGGGTGGATCTCGTCGCCGACGTACTTGGTCTCGAGGTTCTCGGCCATGTACTCGGGCATCAGGTGGCGGCGATTGGAAGTCGCGTAGATGAGGAGGTTCTCGGAGGTGGTCGATATCGAGCCATCGAGCGCAACCTTGAGCGCAATGTACCCTTCCTCGGCGCCGTGGAAGGAGAGATCGTCGCAGAAGAGGATGAATCGCTCGGGGCGCGCGGCGACCTGGTCGACGATGGTGGGCAGATCGATGAGGTCGTTCTTTTCCACTTCGATCAACCTCAACCCCTGCCTGGCGTACTTGTTCAGCAGGCCCTTGACGATGGACGACTTGCCCGTGCCGCGCGCGCCGGTGAGCAGCACGTTGTTCGCCGGTTTTTCGTCGAGGAACTGGCGTGTGTTCTGCTCCACCCGCTCGATCTGCTTGTCGATGCCACGCAGATCGGAGAGCTTGATCCGGTGCACGTGACGCACCGGCTGCAGCCAGCCTGCCGTGGCACCTCCTCCCCCCGTGCCCCGACGACCGCTGGAGCGCCAGCGGAATGCCACGCTCGCCTTCCATTCCGGCTCGGGAGGCGGCGGCGGCAGCAGCTGCTCCAGCTTCTCCAGGATTTTTTCTAGTTCTTTGCTCACGTGCGATATTCGGCGTTGATTTTCACGTAGTCGTAAGAGAAGTCGCAAGTCCACACCGTAGCGTCTGCGCTTCCGCGGTTCAGCACCGCGCGCACCGTGAATTCCGGCTTCTTCATCGCCGCTGCGCCTTGCGCCTCGCGATACTCGGGATGGCGGCCGCCGCCGCTCGCGACCAGGACCTCGTCGAGGAACAGTTGCATCCGGCCCACGTCGACCCCGGTATTGCCGATTGCGGCGAGGATGCGGCCGAGATTCGGGTCCGAGGCGAAAAACGCGGTCTTCACGAGCGGCGAATGCGCGATGGCGTAGGCGACCTTGCGGCACTCGTCGCGGCTGCGCCCGCCTTCGATACGCACGGTGACGAACTTGGTCGCGCCCTCGCCATCACGCACGATTGCCTGCGCAAGCCGTTCGGCAACATCGGTAATGGCGCCTTCGAGAACGGCGAGGTCCTTGCGTCCGCCTTCGGGGCCTTGGCCGGTGGCGGCGAGAATGAGCGAGTCGTTGGTCGAGGTGTCGCCGTCCACGCTGATGCAGTTGAACGACCGATCCGCGACGCGCTCGAGCAGCGACTGGAGATTCCTTCGCGATACCTTCGCATCCGTGGCGATAAAGCCGAGCATCGTCGCCATGTCTGGGCGGATCATGCCTGCGCCCTTGGCGATCCCGGTTACGCTTGCTTCGCCGGTCGACAACCTTATCTTCCGTGAAGCCGCTTTCGGCACCGTGTCGGTCGTCATGATGGCCTCCGCCGCCGAAAGCCAGTCGCTTTTCGCGAGCAGCGCTTTCGGCAGCGCGGCGACGATCCGTTCCGATGGAAGCGGCTCCATGATGACGCCGGTCGAGAACGGCAGCACCTGCCGCGGATCGCAGCCGATATGGCCCGCGAGCGCTTCGCACACCTCATGGGCTCGCTTCAGCCCATCTTCGCCCGTGCCCGCGTTGGCATTACCGGTGTTGACGACCAGCGCGCGCACCTCGTTGCGGATATTCTCCCTGCACAAGAGTACCGGGGCTGCGCAGAAGCGGTTCTGCGTAAACACGCCCGCCACCGTGCTGCCCGCCGCGAGCCGCATCACCAGCACATCCCTGCGTCCCGGTTTCTTGATGCCGGCCATGGCAACGCCGAGCTCGACCCCGGGGACCGGAAGCAACGCTTCCCCGCTAGGGGCTGCGAGATTCACCGCCACTCAAGAAAGCTTGCCGTGGCAGTGCTTGTACTTCTTCCCGGAGCCGCAGGGGCACGGATCGTTGCGCCCGACCTTCTGCGTGGCGCGCACCATCGGCTTCTTCTTGGTCACGGCTTCGGCGATCGCCACGTCGCCGTTGGCGGCGTAATCGGGCTCGGCTTCCACGCCGCCGAGCGCGTTCGCATGCACCGGCCGCACGTTCTCGACGTGCGACTCCTCGTCAGGCTTGATGTCCTCCTGGGTGCGGATCTGCACTGCGGCGAGCGTTTTCGTGACCTCGAGCTTCACCGCCTCGATCATGGCGCCGAAAAGCTCGAACGCTTCGCGCTTGTATTCCTGCTTCGGGTTCTTCTGCGCGTAGCCGCGCAGATGGATGCCCTGGCGCAGATGGTCGAGCGCGGCGAGGTGCTCGCGCCAGTGCGCATCGAGGATCTGCAGCACCACGTAGCGCTCATACTGGCGGAACGATGCCTCGGCGCCGGCCGGCACCTTGGTGCGATACGCCTCATCCGCGTCGGCAACAATGCGCTCGAGGAGCCCGTCGGGTTGCAGCTCGGGCTGCTCGCCGAGCCAGCGACGAAGCGGCAGCTCGAGCTGCAGCTCGGACTTGAGGCCGCTTTCCAGCCCCGCGATGTCCCACTGCTCCTCGACGCTTTCCTCCGGCACGTACACGCGGAAGAGGTCGGTGATGACGCCCGCGCGCAGGTCGGCGATCCGCGCCGAAACGTCCTGCGACTCGAGCAGCTCGTTACGCAGCGCGTAGATCGTTTTCCTCTGGTCGTTGGCGACGTCGTCGTACTCGAGGAGCTGCTTGCGGATGTCGAAGTTCCTCGCCTCGACCTTGCGCTGCGCGCTCTCGATCGAGCGCGTCACCATCGGGTGCTCGATCGCCTCGCCCTCGGGCATCTTCAGCATCACCATGATGCGGTTGATGCGCTCGCCGGCGAAGATCCTGAGCAGCGGGTCCTCGAGCGACATGTAGAAGCGCGAGCTGCCCGGGTCGCCCTGGCGCCCGGAGCGGCCGCGCAGCTGGTTGTCGATGCGCCGCGACTCGTGGCGCTCGGTGCCGATGATGTGCAGCCCGCCCGCCTTGACCACCTGGTCGTGCAGCGCCTGCCATTCGCCGCGTAGCTTGTCGACCCGGGTCTTCTTCTCTTCAGGCGCAAGCTTTTCGTCGACTTCGACGAAATCGCACTGCTTCTCGACGTTGCCGCCGAGCACGATGTCGGTGCCGCGGCCGGCCATGTTGGTCGCGATCGTGATCATCTTCGGCCGGCCCGCCTGCGCCACGATCTCGGCCTCGCGCGCGTGCTGCTTGGCGTTCAGCACCTGGTGCGCGAGTTTCTCTTTCTGCAGCATGCCGGAGAGGAGCTCGGAGTTCTCGATCGAGGTGGTGCCTACAAGGACCGGCTGATCGCGGTCATAGCAGTCGCGGATGTCCTTGATGACCGCGTGGTGCTTCTCCTTTGCCGTGCGGTAGACCTGATCCTGGCGGTCGGCGCGGATCATCTTCATGTGCGTCGGCGCCACCACGGTCTCGAGGCCGTAGATCTGCTGGAACTCGTAGGCCTCGGTGTCGGCGGTGCCCGTCATGCCCGCGAGCTTGCCGTACATGCGGAAGTAGTTCTGGAAGGTGATCGAGGCGAGGGTCTGGTTCTCGTTCTGGATCGAAACTTTCTCCTTGGCCTCCACCGCCTGATGCAAGCCGTCGGACCAGCGCCGGCCGATCATCAGGCGGCCGGTGAATTCATCGACGATGACCACCTCGCCGTTTTGCACCACGTAGTGCTGGTCGCGGTGGAAGAGATGGTGCGCGCGCAGCGCCGCGTACAGGTGGTGTACCAGGTTGATGTACGCGGGCTCATACAGGCTCGCGCCCTGCGGCAGCAGGCCGAAGCGGGCCAGGATCTCCTCGGCCTTCTGGTGGCCGGCCTCGGACAGGATGATCTGGTGGTTCTTCTCATCCACGTAGAAGTCGCCCGGCGGCTCGGGGTCATCGGGCTTCTTCTTCTCGTGCGCCTGGCGTGTGAGCAGGGGCGCGACCTGGTTCATCTTGTGATAGATCTCGGTGCGGTCCTCGGCCTGCCCGGAGATGATGAGCGGGGTGCGCGCCTCGTCGATCAGGATCGAGTCGACCTCGTCCACGATGGCGTAGTGCAAGCCGCGCTGGAAGCGCTCCTCGACGTGCAGCGCCATGTTGTCGCGCAGGTAGTCGAAGCCGAACTCGTTGTTGGTTCCGTAGGTGATGTCGGCGGCGTACGCGGCGCGCTTCTTCTCGGGCTCCATGTGCGGCAGGTTGACCCCGACGGTCAGGTCGAGGAAGCGGTAGATCTTGCCCATCCACTCGGCGTCGCGGTTCGCGAGGTAGTCATTCACCGTGACGATGTGCACCCCCTTGCCGGTAAGCGCATTCAGGTACGCCGGCAGCGTGGCGACGAGTGTTTTGCCTTCGCCGGTTTTCATCTCGGCGATCTTGCCGTTGTGCAGCACCATGCCGCCGAGTAGCTGCACGTCGAAGTGCCGCATCCGCAGCGTACGCTTGGACGCTTCGCGCACCACGGCGAAGGCCTCCGGCAGCAGCTCCTCCAGCGAGGCGCCGCGAGCATGGCGGTCCTTCAGCTCGGTTGTTTTCTCGCGCAGTTGCGCATCCGAAAGCTTCTCGAGCGCCGGCTCGAGCGCGTTGACGGCCTGCACGACGTGCGAGTACTGCTTGAGAAGCCGCTGGTTGCGGCTGCCGAAGATGCGCGCCGGCAGGCGCCAGAGGGCCTCTAGGATCGAGCGCAGGAATTCCACGAATCGGCGGTGCGAAAACCGTCGATTTTACTGGAAAACCCTGCGTTTACTTGGCGGCGGCGACCTGCCTCGAGGTGACGAGGAACTTGGCCGGGTTCTGCGGCGCGCCGCGGAAGCGCACCTCGAAGTGCAGATGCGGCCCGGTCGAGCGGCCGGTGGAACCCACCTCGGCGATCTTGCGCCCGCGCTGCACGAGGTCGCCCTCGCGCACCAAGAGCTTCGAGCAATGGGCGTAGCGCGTCACGAGGTCATTGCCGTGGTCGATATCCACCGCGTACCCGTACTGCGGGTGAAATCCGGAGAAGACGACCACGCCGGCCGCGGCGGCGACGATTGTCGAGCCGTAGTCGGCGACGAAATCGATGCCTTCGTGCATCGCCCATTGGCCGTTGAAGGGGTCGATGCGCTTGCCGAAACCCGACGGGTTATAGGACGCCTTCACCGGCATCATGGTCGGGATCATCTTCTTCTTGACCGCCTGCTCGAAGAGCTGCGCTTCGAGCACACCGAGCATGTCGTTGCGGCTCTCCACCTGGCGCGCAAGCGCGAGCAGCTTGTCGCTGAATTCGTCGAGCGAGAGGTTTTGCGGCGGCATATGCGTGGGCGCTGCACCGCCGAGCCCGGGAGCTTCGCCGATCCGGAACTCCTGCGGCCGGATGCCGGCCAGGGCCGAGAGGCGCTCGCCGAGGGCATCCATGCGCGTGAGCTGCGCCTGCATCTCACCGAGCTTCATGGCCATCGAGTTGAGGTTCTGCTGCACGAACACGCGCTCGCGCTCGGCTTGAGCCTGCTGCGCGGCGGCGAGCAGCTCCTGCAACACCGGCAGACGCATCTCCGCGGCGTAGCGCAGCGTTACCCAATGGAGTGTCGCGGTGGCTCCCAGCAGGAGGAAGAGCGCGAAGACCGCCGTTCCTACCAGGTGCGGGACCGACAGGTGAACTGACCTCGCCCTCGCCAGACGGTCCGAGATCAGGATAATCTGCACGACCACTCCCTCCCTGCCATTTGTGCGTCCGCTCAAGCTCGACCGCATCCTCGCGGCCGAAACCTCGCTGCAGCCGGTCCTCGCAAAGGCGCACGAGCTGCGTGCGCTCGCCGGGCTGCTTGACGCGTTCCTGCCGCCCGAGCTGGCACGCCAGACTCGCGTTGTCAGTTACCAGGACCGCCAGATCATGCTTCTGGCCGCCTCTCCGGCCGCCGCGGCAAAGCTTCGGCTGCTCGCCCCGTCCCTGGCAAAATTCTTTTTAAAACAGCGGTTGCAGGTTAGTTCAGTTTCCACGAGGGTGCAACCAAACGCGTCACGCAAGAGCGTTGTTGCACCGCAACAGGCTGCCGAATTGTCCACGTCCGCGCTCGAGAGCTTGGGCAGGCTGTACGACTCGATGCGCAGCTCGCCGGCACGAGACGCGCTTCGCGTACTGCTCGAGCGGCGCGGCCGTGCGACGCCCGCTAGTGGACCAGAGCCTCGCCGGCAAAGAGGAGCAGGATCGCCGCCAGCGCGAAAACCGCGTACTTGAATACGTGCCAGGCGACGCGCCGCCAACGCGGATCGCCGGTGAGCAGCCATGCGAGCACGGCGAACCCGAGCAGCACCGCGACCACGACGACCGCGACCCGCAGGACTGCGAACACCTCTAGCCAAGCTGGGTGGAAAGGCGAGCGATGCCCGCCGGGGCTTCCTCCGCGCGCTCGAACATCACGGTCTCGAGCGCGCCGCTTTCGGCGAGCGCCGCGCGCACCAGGCGGTTATTGAGCGCGTGCCCCGACTTGTGCGCGGTGAAAGCTCCGAGGAGCGGCCGGCCGAGCAGATAGAGATCGCCGATCGCATCGAGGAGCTTGTGGCGAATGAACTCGTCGGCGAAGCGCAGCCCCTCGCTGTTCAGCACGCCTTGCTCGTCCAGCACCACGGCGTTTTCGAGCCCGCCGCCGAGCGCGAGTCCGCTGTCCTTGAGATCCTCCACCTCCTGCATGAAGCCGAACGTGCGCGCGCGCGCGATTTCCTTGAGGTACGAGGTCTCGGCGAAATCGAGGGTGACCGACTGCGTGCTGCGCTCGATGACCGGATGGCGGAAGTCGATCGAGAAGGAAACCCTCAAGCCGGCATAGGGCTCTAGGCGCGCCCACTTGTCGCCGTCTTTCACTTCCACGGTTTTCTTCACGCGCAGAAACCGCTTCGGCGCGGTCTGCTCCTCAATTCCCGCCTGCTGCAGGAGCAGCACGAAGGGCGAGGCGCTCCCGTCCATGATCGGCAGCTCGGACGCGTCGAGATCGACGAACACATTGTCGATGCCGAGGCCTGCGAGCGCCGACATGAGATGTTCGACCGTGTGGATCTTCACACCATCCTTGATCAGCGTGGAGGCGAGTCGCGCCTCCCCTACGAGCTCGGCGCGTGCCGGGATGTCGACCGGCGAGGCGAGATCGGTGCGGCGGAACACCACGCCGGTGTCGGCCGGCGCGGGCCGTAGCGTCATACGCACCCTTTGTCCGGTATGCAGACCGACACCAGAGGCGCGGATGAGAGACTTGAGCGTGCGCTGCTTAAGCATTTATGTGTCGGGGGCCTTGGCATTCTACTCTGGCGTCGTGACACAAAGGCAGGCGCGCGGGGTACCCCGGCAAGGAGGGGGTCCCCGCTTCTGTCGCCAGCGCTTTTTTGCCGCCTGTTTAGTCCGCCTGTTTTCGCAGGAAAGCAGGAATGTCGTACTTGTCGACCCCGCTTTGCTGGAGCGCCTCAACGGTGGAAGCGCGGTTGCGCCGGATCACCGCCGGCACCTGGTCCAGCTGGTGATAATCCACCGGCCCCGGGGCGTTATCGGTCCCGGTCTTCTGGGATATGACCAGTTGCGGCTTGGGCTGCTGGCGCGCGGAGTTCCCGAGCCCGAGGCCAGTCGCGACCACCGTGACGCGCAGGCTTTCCGCTAGCGAGTCGTCGTAGACGCCGCCGTAGATGATGGTCGCGTCCTCGGCGGCGAAGGTGCGAATGATGTTCATCACCTCCTTCGTCTCGCGCAGCTTCAGGCTTGGCCGCGACGCGGTGATGTTCACGAGCACGCCGCGCGCGCCCGCGAGGTTCACGCCCTCGAGCAGCGGGCAGGCGATCGCCTGCTCGGCGGCGATTCGTGCGCGGTCGATGCCGCTCGCGCAGGCGGAGCCCATCATTGCCATGCCCTGCTCCGACATCACGGTCTTCACGTCTTGGAAGTCGACGTTCACCAGCCCGGGGAGGTTGATGATCTCTGCGATGCCGGCGACCGCGTTGTTCAGCACATCGTCGGCCGCCTTGAACGCATCCTCCTGCGTCACCTCCTCGCCGAGCACCTCTTCCAGCCGATCGTTGAGGATCACGATCAATGAATCGACATGGGGCCCAAGCGCTTCAATGCCTTGCTCGGCGACCTTCATCCGCTTGGAACCCTCGAAGGTAAAAGGCTTGGTCACCACCGCCACCGTAAGGATGCCGAGACCGCGCGCCACCTCCGCGATCACCGGCGCGGCGCCGGTCCCGGTGCCGCCACCCATACCGGCGGTGATGAAGACCATGTGCGCGTCGCCCAGCGCCTCCTCGATGCGCTCGCGCTCGGCAAGCGCCGCGGCGCGCGCCTCCTCCGGACGCGCGCCCGAGCCCAGCCCGCTGGGGCCGAGCTGCAGCTGGTTGCGCGACTTGTTGCGCGAAAGCACCTGCGCGTCCGTGTTGACGGCGATGAACTCCACGCCCTGCACACCCGTCTCGATCATGTGGTTGACGGCGTTGCCGCCGGCGCCGCCGACTCCGATCACTCTTATCACCGGGCCTGTTGCCTGACTGTCTACGATCTCGAACATTGTTGTTTTCTCCTTGCCGTGTTGTTACGACTCAAAAGTTGCGTTGAAACCACTCCCGCATGCGTCCCAGAACGGCCTTGACCGAGCCGCTCTGGCGCGAAAGCTTGCCTTGCTCCCTCTGCGCCGCCCCCTCGTAAAGGAGGCCCATGGCGGTGGCGTAGCGCGGCGTGCGCAGCACTTCCGCCAGCGCTCCGGCGTAGCGCGGAATGCCGATGCGCACCGGCATGTGGAAGATCTCCTCGCCGAGCTCCACCATGCCCTGCATCACCGCCGAGCCGCCGGTGAGCACCACGCCGCTCGAGAGCAGCTCCTCGAACCCCGACTCGCGCAGCACCTGCTGCACGAGCGAATAGAGCTCCTCGACGCGCGGCTCGATTACCTCGGCGAGCGTCTGGCGCGACATGGAGCGCGAGCCGCGCTCGCCGATGCCCGGGACCTCGATCATGGCGTTGGGGTCGGCCAAGGCCCGGAGCGCGACGCCGTGGCGGATCTTGATCGCCTCGGCATCGGCGGTCGGCGTGCGCAGCGCCATCGCGATGTCGTTGGTGATCTGGTCGCCGGCGATCGGGACCACGGCGGTATGCCGGATGGCGCCGTGGGTGAACACCGCGATGTCGGTGGTGCCGCCGCCGATGTCGAGCAGGCACACGCCGAGATCCTTCTCGTCCTCGGAGAGCACCGCGCGCGATGAAGCGAGCGGCTGCAGGATGAGATCGCTCACCTCGAGCCCGCAGCGGCGCACGCACTTTACGATGTTCTGCGCCGCGGACACCGCGCCGGTGACGATATGGACCTTCACTTCCAGGCGCACGCCCGACATGCCGATCGGCTCGCGCACGTCCTCCTGGCCATCGATGATGAATTCCTGGCGCAGCACGTGCAGGATCTGCTGGTCGGTCGGGATGTTCACCGCGCGCGCGGTGTCGATCGCGCGGTTCACGTCGAGCGGGCTCACCTCGCGGTCCTTGACGGCTACCATGCCCGTAGAGTTGAAGCTCCGGATGTGGCTGCCCGCGATGCCGACGTAGGCGGACGCGATCTTGCAGTCGGCCATGAGCTCCGCCTCCTCCAGCGCGCGCTGGATCGCGGCGACGGTCGCCTCGATGTTGACCACCACGCCCTTCTTCAGCCCCCTGGACTCGTGGCTGCCCATGCCGAGCAGCGCGAGCGCACCGTCGGCGCCAAGCTCGGCCACCAGGCAAGCCACCTTGGAGGTGCCGATGTCCAGAGCCACGATGAGGTTCTTGTTCTCCTTGGGCATGCGCCGTCAGCCGTTCCCGTCGGAAACGCGCAGTGCGAAGCCATTGGGATAGCGCAGGTCCACGTACTCGTGCTTCTTCCCTGCCCGGGCAAGGGTCGCCGAGTGGACCTCGACGAATTTCTTCAGCCGCTGCTCGGCGAGGTCGGCGTCGCGCCCGAGCATGACGTGCAGCCCGTTGCCCAGGCGCAACTGCCAGGCAAGGCGTTGCGTCACTACCACCCGCTCGACACCAGTGCCGAGCGGTGCCACGAGCTCGCTGAAGCGGTGATAGCGCCGGACGACTTCGGCTGCGGTGCCGCCGGGGGCGACGAACACGGGCAGCGCCTGCCTGGTGTTCGCGGAGAAAGTCTCGCCGAACGTGTTGACCAACCGACTCATTTCGTCTCCCGTGCCCCAGCGCGCGAGCGCGACGTGCTCTTCCACGGAGACTTCGAGCCGTCCCGGCCAGATGCGGCGTACGGCGACACGGCGCACCCAGGGCAGGCGCTCGACGCGCTCGCGCACTTCGGCGAGGTCGGCGGCAAAGAAATTCCCTGCCGTGCGCGGCAACGCGGCCTCGATCTCGGCGCGGCTCGTGTTCTTGAGCTCTCCCTTCAGCTCTACCTGGGTCACGGGAAAGCGTTGCGGAAGGAGCAGCCAATAGAGGGCGCCCAGGCAGGCGGCCAGGACCAGAAACCCCGAAACGACGCCCGCGAGCAGAGTCAATCTAGCCGACATGCGCGAGCTCCAGGATCTTCACGCACAGGTCCCCGTACGAGATTCCGACGGCGCGCGCCGCCATCGGCACCAGGCTGTGGCCGGTCATCCCAGGCGACGTGTTCACTTCGAGCAACCACGGCCGCTTGCGTGCGTCGAGCATGATGTCGATGCGTCCCCAGCCGCTGCATCCGGCGACGCGGAACGCCTTCAGCGCAAGCGCCTGCAGCTCCTTCTCCTTCTTCGCCGGCAGCCCGCAGGGGCAGTGGTACTTCGTGTCGTCGGTGAAGTACTTGTGCTGGTAGTCGTAGTTGCCTTGCGGAGCTTCGATGCGGATCAGCGGTAAGGCGGTATCGCCGAGGATGCCGACGGTGTATTCCGGTCCGTCGATGAACTTCTCGGCGAGCGCCGTGTCGCGGTATTTCTTCGCCGCGAGCTCATATGCGGCCGGCATTTCCTTCACCGCGAATACTTTCGTCAGCCCGAGCGTCGAGCCCTCGTTCGCGGGCTTCACGATGAGCGGCAGCTTGAGCTCGCGCGCCACGGACTGCCAGTTCTCCTTTTCGGCAAGAACCCGGAAAGGGGGGGTCGGCAGTCCGTTCGCGATCCAGATCATCTTGGTGCGCCACTTGTCCATGCCGACGGCCGAGCCAAGAACGCCGCTCCCGGTATAGGGAATGCCGAGCACCTCGAGCGCGCCCTGGATGGTGCCGTCTTCGCCGCCGCGCCCGTGCAGCGCGATGAAGCAGCGCGCGTAGCCCTCGCGCCTGAGATCGAACAGGTCGCGCTCGGCCGGATCGAAGGCATGCGCGTCGATACCTTTCGCGCGCAGCGCCTTCAAGACGCCGTCGCCGCTCATGAGCGAGATCTCGCGCTCGGCGGACTTGCCGCCCATGAGGACCGCGACCTTGCCGAAATGAGTCCCGGCATTCAAGGGTCTTCCCCCACGATGCGAACTTCCGTCGCGAGCTGCACGCCTTTCAGCTCATGGACCACGCGCTGAACGTGGCCGATCAGCCACTCGATATCGGATGCCTTGGCCGCCCCCTTCGGATTGACGATGAAGTTCGCATGCTTCTCTGAGACACACGCGCCTCCGCGCTCCAAGCCCTTTAGGCCGCACGACTCGATGAGGCGTGCGGCGTAGTGCTTGGGCGGATTGCGGAACACGCTGCCGGCGTTCGGGAGCGAAAGCGGCTGGGTAGCGATGCGCCGCGCGAGCAGCTCCTTCATCGCGGCGCGCGAGGCGTTGCCGTCGCCGGACTTGAAGGAAAACCACGCGGCGGCGAACCATTCCTCGTCCGGGGTCCTGAGCGCGCAATTCCGGTAGCCGACGTCGTATTCGTGGCGGCCGCGCTGAACGATCCGGCCCTGCCGGTTGATCGTGGCCACCCGCGCTACGACCTCCCAGGTCTCGCCGCCGTAGCAGCCAGCATTCATGGCGAGCGCGCCCCCCACGGTTCCGGGAACGCCGGCCAGGAACTCGGCGCCCTCGAGATCGTGCAGGGCCGCGAAGCGCGCCACTTTCGGGCTGGCGACACCGGCTTCGGCATAGACGAGACCCTCGCGCATCTCTGGCCGGCGCGAGGCGGCGTGCATCAGTACTACGGTGCCGCGCCAGCCGCCGTCGCGTACCAGCAGGTTCGACCCAAGGCCGACGAAAAGAAGCGGCTCCTGCGGCGGCAGCTGCCGCAGGAAAGCCGCCAGGTCGTCGAGGTCCGCGGGCACGTAGAAACGGTCGGCCGCGCCGCCAGTACGCCAGGTGACGTGGCGGCCCATCGGCTCGTTACGCCGCAGCTCGCCGCGCAGTTCGTGGAAGGCGACGGTCTCGGACATGTTCATGCCGGCTGCGCGAGCTGGGCCGGTACGCCACCGATCGAACCCGCACCCATGGTGATGACCACGTCGCCGTCCTCCGCGACGCGCCGTATAGCGGCGGGCATCTCGGCGATGTCCTCGACGAAAATCGGCTCGACCTTGCCGGCGAGGCGCAGCGCGCGGGCGAGCGAGCGGCCGTCCGCGGCGACGATCGGCGCCTCGCCGGCCGGATACACGTCGGCGAGGAGCAGCACGTCCACGACTGACAGCACGCGCACGAAATCCTCGAAAAGGTCGCGCGTGCGCGTGAAGCGGTGCGGCTGGAACGCGAGCACGATACGCTGGCCCGGAAACGCGCCGCGCGCGGCTTCGAGCGTCGCCGCCATTTCCGCCGGGTGGTGGCCGTAGTCGTCGATGAGCGTGAACTTGCCATCGATTTTTCCGTAGTTCTGGAATCGGCGCCCGACGCCGTGGAACTCCGCCAGCGCCTTTTGGATGGATTCGTCCCGGACTTGAAGCTCGGTGCCGACCGCGATCGCGGCAAGCGCGTTCAGCACGTTGTGTCTTCCCGGAAGGTTGAGCACGACGTCGAGCGGCCTCGCGCCCGGGCGATGCGCGCGGAACCTCATCCGGCCCCCGTCATGCGCTATCGCCTCCGCGCGCACTGACGCGTCGTCGCTGGTGCCGTAGGTCAGCACCGGCTTGCTGACCTGCGGCAGGAGCTTGCGCAGGTTGGGGTCGTCGGTGCACAGGACCGCCGCGCCATAGAAGGGCAGGTTCTGCAGGAACCGCAGGAACGCCTGCTCGAGCCTCGCGAAGTCCTGCTGGTAAGTGTCCATGTGGTCGGCATCGATGTTCGTCACCACCGCGATTACCGGCTGCAGGTGCAGGAACGAGGCGTCCGATTCGTCGGCTTCCACCACGATGAAGTCGCCGGCGCCCAGGCGCGCATTCGAGCCGGCGGCGTTCAAGCGGCCGCCGATGACGAACGTCGGGTCGAGCCCGGCTTCCGCGAGCATGCTTGCGACCAGGCTCGTCGTGGTCGTCTTGCCGTGGGTCCCCGCGATCGCCACGCCCTGCTTGAGGCGCATGAGCTCGGCGAGCATCAGCGCGCGCGGCACCACCGGAATGCGGCGCTCGCGTGCGGCGAGCACCTCCGGGTTATCGGCCTGCACCGCGGACGACACCACCACGGCGTCGGCGCCGTTGATGTTCTGCGCGTTATGCTTGACCGAGATTCGTGCGCCGAGCCCTTTCAACCGACGAATCGCGTGGTTCTCGGTGAGGTCCGAACCGCTCACGTGATAGCCCAGGTTGGCAAGGACCTCGGCGATGCCCGACATCCCGGCGCCGCCGATGCCCACGAAATGGATGTGGCGCACCTTGTGCTTCACCGGGCGATCTCCATGCAGCGCCGCGCGACGATGCGCGCCGCGTCGGGCTTGCCGAGCTCGCGCGCCCTTCTTGCCATATCGAGCAGCTTCGACCGGTCGAGCGAGCCGATCAGCCCGGCGAGCCTCTCGGGGGAGAGATCGCGTTGCTGGATGAGGATCGCCGCACCGCGCTGCGACAGGAATTTTGCGTTCGCGCTCTGGTGATCGTCGACCGCGTGCGGAAATGGGACGAGGATGCTCGCCATACCCCCGGCCGAGAGCTCGGCGATCGTTACGGCGCCGGCGCGGCAAATCACGAGATCGGCCTCCGCATAGCGGCGCGCCATGTCGTCGATGAAGGCGACGAGCTCGCCTTGCACGCCAGCGACGGCATAGCTGGCCTTCAACGCCTCGAGATGCTTCTCTCCGGCCTGGTGAACCACGGCCGGCATGGCCGGAAGAAGCGCGATCGCCTTCGGCAGCGCCTCGTTCAACGCCTGCGCTCCCAGGCTTCCGCCGACCACAAGGATGCGCAGCGGCCCGTTTCTTCCCTGAAAGCGAATCTCCGGAGGCGTGATGGCGGCGATCTCGCTGCGTACGGGGTTGCCGGTCCACTCGGCACCCTCGAGCGCGTCCGGGAAAGCGACCATCACCTTGTCGCTGACCTGGGCGAGCACCCGGTTGGCCAGGCCCGCGATCGCGTTCTGCTCGTGAAGCGCGAGCGGCCGGTTGAGAAGCGAAGCCATCATGCCGCCGGGAAACGCGACGTAGCCGCCCAGGCCGAGCACCACCGAGGGCCTCAGGCTGCGGATGTGGCGCGCGCTTTCCCAGAACGAGAAGAGAAGGTTCGCCGGCAGGAAAACCTTCTGCAGCAGACCCTTGCCGCGCGCGGCACGGGCCCGGATCCATGCGGTGCGGTAGCCATGCTTGGGCACGAGGCGCTCTTCCATTCCGCCGCGCGCTCCCATCCACACCACGTCCCAGCCGCAGGCGCGCATCTCCTCGGCCACCGCGAGCCCGGGAAAGATGTGCCCGCCAGTGCCGCCCGCCATGATGAGGATGCTTTTCAAGCGTTCAAGCCTCTCGCGAGTTGGCGGTTCTCCCAGTCGATCCTCAAGAGGATGGCAAGCGCCAAGAAATTGGCGAGCAGACCCGAGCCGCCGTAGCTCATCAGCGGGAGCGTCAGGCCCTTGGTAGGCAGCAGGCCCATGTTCACGCCCATGTTGATGAGTGCCTGGAAGCCAAACCAGATGCCGATACCCTGCGCGGCGAGCGCCGCGAAATGTCGCCCGTGCAGGCAGGCCTGGCGTCCAATGGCGAACGCGCGCACGACCAGCCAGGCGAAAAGCCCGATCACCAGCGCGACGCCGGCGAGGCCGAGCTCCTCGGCCACCACGGCGAGCAGGAAGTCGGTGTGCGCCTCGGGCAGGTAGTGCAGCTTCTCGACGCTCGCGCCGAGCCCGACCCCGAGCCATTCACCGCGGCCGAAGGCGATCAGCGCATGCGAGAGCTGATAGCCCCTGCCGTAGGGGTCGGACCACGGATCCATGAAGCCGAAGATGCGCTGCATGCGGTAGGGCGAGAACAGCACGAGCAGCGCGAAGCCCACGGTGAGCATGCCAAGCAGGGCGGCGAAATGACGGCCGTTCATGCCGCCGAGAAAAAGAATCGAGAAAGCAATCATCGCGATCACCACCAGCGCGCCGAAGTCCGGCTCGCGCAACAGCAGCCACGACACGAGCAGCATCACGGCGAGCATCGGCAGCAGCCCGCGGCGGAAGCTCTTGAGCACTGCGTGCTTGCGCGCGGTGTAGTCGGCCGCGTACAGCACCACGACGAGCTTCATCGCCTCGGAGGGCTGGAAGCCGAAACCCGGCAGGTCGAGCCAGCGGCGCGCTCCGTTCACCTCGCGCCCGAAGCCGGGGACGAGGACGAGCGCGAGGCCTGAAAGCGCGGCGAGGAACAGCCACGGCGCGAGTTTCTGCCACATCCGCGCCGGGACCAGGAAAACCGTAATCGCCGCGCCCAGCGCGAGCGCCAGGTACGCCGCGTGCCGCCCGAGGAACCATGCCGGGTTGTTGCCGGTGTAGCGGCTCGCCTCGGCGATGGCGATCGACGCCGAATACACCATCACGAGGCCTACCGAAGCGAGGATGAGCGCGGCCCACGTAGCCGAGCGGTCGTACTCCGCGCTCGGCGCATTGCGCGCGAAGACGTAGGTCTGGCTCACGGCCCGAGGCTCCTGACCGACTGCGCAAAAACCTCCCCGCGATGGCGGTAGTCGCGGAACATGTCGAAGCTCGCGCACGCTGGCGAAAGCAGGACCGCTTCTCCCGGCTTGGCGAGCTCGGCCGCCCGCTGCACCGCCTGCTCGAGCGACGCACATCTTTCGCCCCGCACGACTTTCCCGATCAAGGGCGCGTCGCGTCCGATCAGCAAGACATGAGAAGTGAGCTTAGAAACCGCATCGCGCAGCGGCGAGAAGTCCTGCCCTTTGCCCTCGCCGCCAAGAATCAGCACGCACTTGCGTCCAAGGCCGCGCAGCGCGGCGACGGCCGCGCCGACATTCGTGCCCTTGGAGTCGTCGTACCACTCGACCCCGCGGCGCGTCGTTACGAGCTCGAGCCGGTGCGGCAGGCCTCTGAAGCTTTTCAATCCGGCACGCAAGGCCTCCGTCGGTACGTCGAAGACTGAGGCGAGTGCGCATGCCGCCAGCGCGTTCGCGGCATTGTGCGCGCCGCGAATCGGTAGCTCATCGGCCGGCAGGATTTCAGCTTCCCCCTCGACCAGGGTGTTTTCCGCGACGCCGAAGTCATGTGAGGCCGATGGCTTGTCGAGACCGAACGTGACGACCTTCTTTCCGGTCTGCGCCATGGCGAGCGAGCGCGCATCGTCGCGGTTCAGCACCTGGACGCCGCTGCCGGCAAAAATGCGCGCCTTGGCGGCGCCATAGTCCTCCAGGCTCGCGTACCGGTCGAAATGATCCTCCGTCAGGTTGAGCATCGCCGCCGCGGCGGGCGCGAGAGACCAGGTCATCTCCAGCTGGTAGCTGGAGAGCTCCAGCACCCACGCGCGCGGCAGCTTTCCCGACTCGAGACGCTTGCGGAACGCTTCCAGCACGGGCGGTCCGATGTTGCCCGCGACCTCGCAATCGACGCCGGCGCTGCGCAGCAGGTGCCCGGCGAGCGCCGTAACGGTGCTCTTCCCGTTCGTGCCGGTGATCGCGAGCACCGGTTGGCGCGCATGCCAGGCGAAGAGCTCGATGTCGCCGAACACCGGCAGGCCCTGCACGATCGCTTGGCGGATGATTTCTTCATCGAGCGAAAGGCCCGGGCTTACGCAAACGGCGTCGGCGCCGTCGAGCAGGTCCATGGGAAAGCCCCCGGCGTGCAGCTCGCCGGCGAAGTCCGCTCGCCGTGGCGGGTCGCGCCGGGAATCGGCCATGCGCACCTTGCCGCCCTCGCGCTCGATCCATCGGGCGAGCGAGAGCCCGGTATCGCCGAGGCCCAGCACCAGTACGCGCCGGCCGACGAGCGGCATCGGACGCGGGGTCGGCAGCTGTCGGAACCGGGGCTCGCGCATCATCTGAGCTTGAGGGTCGACAGCCCGAACAGCACGAGCATCATGGTGATGATCCAGAACCGCACCACGACCTGGCTCTCCTTCCAGCCTTCGAGCTCGTAGTGGTGGTGCAGCGGCGCCATGCGGAAAATGCGCTTGCCGCCGGTCCACTTGAAGTACAGCACCTGCAGCATCACCGAGAGCGTCTCGGCGACGAACACGCCGCCCATGATGAAAAGCACGATCTCCTGGCGCACGATGACCGCGATGGTGCCGAGCGCCGCGCCGAGCGCGAGCGCGCCCACGTCGCCCATGAAGACTTCCGCCGGATAGGCGTTGAACCAGAGAAAGCCGAGCCCCGCGCCGGCGAGGGCGCCGCAGATTACCGCGAGTTCGCTCGCGCCCGCGATGTAAGGCAGGCCGAGGTACTTCGAGAACACCGCGTGCCCGGCGACGTAGGCGAAGATGCCGAGCGCGCCTCCGACCATCACGGTCGGCATGATCGCGAGACCGTCGAGCCCATCGGTAAGGTTGACCGCGTTCGACGTGCCGACGATCACGAAGAACGTCAGCACGACGAACCCGGCCGCGCCGAGCGGGTAAGCGATGTGCTTGAAGAACGGCACGATGAGCTGATTCAGGGCCGGGATCGCCTGGGTGAGCGTCCCCAGGTAGAGCGCGGCCGACAGGCCGATCGCCGCCTGCCAGACGAATTTCCACCGCGCGGGCAGACCGCGCGGATTTCGGTGCACGACTTTGCGGTAATCGTCGATCCAGCCGATCGTTCCGAACGCCAGCGTGACGAGCAGGACTACCCAGACAAACCTGTTGGAGAGATCACCCCACAGCAGCGTGGTGAGGCACATGGAAACCAGAATCAGCGCGCCGCCCATGGTCGGCGTGCCGGCCTTCGTGAGGTGCGAGCGCGGCCCCTCTTCACGCACCGCCTGCCCGATCTTGTAAGCGGTCAGCTTGCGGATCACGTACGGACCCAGAATGAGCGACACCGCGAGCGCGGTGAGGCACGCAAGCACCGCGCGCAGCGTGATGTAGTTGAAGACGTTGAAAAGTCGGACCTCCTTCGCCAGCCATTGCGCGAGCTCGAGCAGCATCAGTGCCTCGCCTGTGCAGTCCCGGTCAGCGCTGCCACCACGCGCTCCATCTTCATGAAGCGCGAGCCTTTGACCAGTACGGTGTTCGCTTCGATTCTTGAGATCAGCTCCTCGACCGTGGCGAAATGCCGCGCGCCGCCGCCGAAGGCATCCACCGCGTGCTTGGTCGCCTCGCCGAGCGCGAGGAGTTGCGATACGCCTCTCGAGCGAGCATAGGCACCGACCTCGCGGTGAAACTCCGCGCCACGCTCACCCACTTCGCCCATGTCGCCGAGCACGAGCGCCGTGGGCGGCGTGCACGACGCGAGCACGTCGATCGCGGCGCGCACCGAGTCCGGATTGGCGTTGTAGCTGTCATCGATGACCGTCGCGCCGCCCGCGGCTTCTTTCACCTGCAGCCTGCCGGTGTAGGGCCGGAAGGCAGTCAGTCCTTCTCCAATGGTGATCGGCTTTATTCCCACGGCATGAGCGCAAGCCGCGGCGGCGAGCGCGTTGCGTACGTTGTGAATGCCGGGAATGGCAAGCGTCGCGTCGGCCTCGCCGGCAGGCGTGTGCAGGCGGATCTCGCTCGACAGATGCTGCAGCCGATAGCGCCCGCCGACGGCCGCGCCGCCCAGGCCGAACTCCACGCTACGGCGCTTGCCTGCCCGGCTGCGGAAGACCGCGGCGTGCGGGTCATCGGCGTTGATCACGGCGACGCCGTCGGCCGGCAGCGCGTCGTACACGCTCGCGTTCTCCACGGCCACCTCATCCACCGAGCGCATGAACTCCAGGTGCTCACGCTGCGCGTTGTTGACGAGCGCCACCGTTGGCCGGGCGATCCCGGCAAGGTAGGCGATCTCGCCCTTGTGGTTCATGCCGAGCTCGATCGCGCACCAGCGGTGCGCGTGGCGCAGCCCGAGCACCGTGAGCGGGAGCCCGATGTCGTTGTTGAGGTTGCCGCGCGTAGCAAGCACGGCCGCTTCGCCGGCGTGGCGCCGGAGGATCGCGGCGAGCATCTCTTTCACCGTGGTTTTTCCGTTCGAGCCCGTAATCGCGATCAGGGTGGGCGCGAAACGTGCGCGCCAGTAGCGCGCGAGATCGCCGAGCGAGCGGCGCGTGTCGCCCACCACCAGCGCCGGCAGCGGATATTCGCCCCGATACGCTGCGTCGACCATCGCCGCCGCGGCCCCCGCGGCGGCGGCTGCTTTCAGAAAATCGTGGCCATCGAAGCGCTCGCCGCGCAACGCGACAAAAAGGTCGCCGGCACGGATGCTGCGGCTATCGGTGGATACGCCACTAAAGAATATATCGCCGCCGCTCGTGCGGGCACCGAGCGCAGCGGCGGCCTCGGCCAGCTGCATCATCCCGGCCTCCGCGCAAGCGCGGCACGCGCCTGCTCCTCATCGGAGAAATGGATACGCCGACCGGCGATTTCCTGATAGCTTTCGTGGCCTTTCCCGGCGATGAGAACGACATCCGACGGATTCGATTCCACAATGGCCTTTTCTATGGCGCGCGCCCGGTCTGCTTCCACTTCGTGCGCAACCCGGATGGCCTTGCGGATCTGTTCGATGATCATGAGCGGATCCTCGCTGCGCGGGTTGTCAGAGGTGACGAGTACCCGGTCGGCAAAGCGCGCAGCGATACCGCCCATCAGCGGGCGCTTGCTCGGGTCGCGGTCGCCGCCGGCGCCGAATACCACCGCGAGGTGCCCGCCACGCACTGCCGCTACCGGACGCAAAGCCTGCAGAACGTTCTGCAGCGCATCGGGCGTGTGGGCGTAATCAATCACCACGAGCGGGGCTTCACCGACGGCTTGCATGCGCCCGGGCACGGGCGGCAGCTTGGCGAGTAGTTTCGCGCCTTCCTCCACGGAAATTCCCTTTGCCACCAGGCAGCCAAGCACGCCAAGGGCATTCGCCACATTGAAGCGCCCGAGAAGCGGAAGCGATGCTGGATCGACGTCCCGCCCCGCGACGATCGCTACGTCCACCGGCAAATTGCGCGCCGAAAGACTATAGCCGATGGTGCGTGCGCGCCCAGCCAGCCGCCGCGCAAGCTCGACGCCGAGCGCATCGTCGAGGTTCAGCACGGCGGTCTGGAGACCCGGCATCTCGAACAGCCGGGCTTTCGCGGCGGCGTAGTTCGCCATCGAGCCGTGGTAATCCAAGTGATCGTGCGAAAGGTTAGTGAAGAGGGCGCAAGAAAATCGCACGGCGTTCACGCGGCCCTGCACGAGGCCGTGGGAGGAGACCTCCATCGCCACCGATTTCGCTCCCTGATCGAGAAAACCCTTGAGGAGGAACTGCGTCTCCACGGCATCGGGCGTCGTATTGGTTGCCGCCGAAAGCGCCCCCGGAAAGCCGGCGCCGAGCGTGCCAATGACTGCCGTTTTGTCCAGCAACGCGGCGACCCACTGGCTGCACGACGTCTTGCCGTTGGTGCCCGTCACACCGCAGACCCAGAGCCGCTCCGAGGGACGGCCGTAGAAGTCGTGGGCGAGCGCGCTCGCCTGCTGCTTCAACCCCTCGACGGGAACGTTGGCTACGCGCCATTCGGTGCGCCAGTCCAAACCCTTTTTCTCCCAGAGGACTGCGGCAGCGCCACGCGCGATGGCGTCGCCGATGTAAGCGCGGCCGTCACCCGCCTCACCCGGGTAGGCGAGGAACGCGACCCCGGGCGCGCAACGGCGGCTGTCCGAGGAGAGGCGATCGATCATCGCGCCCTGCGCCGCGAGTTCGCGAAATACATCCACGTCACGTGCTCTCCTTCGCTTCGTCGCCTTCGCCGGGCGCCTCCAGCGGTGCGTCGTGCGGCACGCCAAGCAGGCGCAGCGCGCCCTGCATCACCTGCGCGAACACCGGCGCGGCCACCGTGCCACCGTAATGCTGTCCCGCCGAAGGCTCGTCGATCATCACCGCCACGACCAGGCGGGGCGCGCTGACGGGTGCAAGGCCGACGAACGACGAGAGGTATTTGTCCGGGGCGTAAGCGCCGTTCTCCTGCTTGTGGGCCGTACCCGTCTTGCCAGCGACCCGCCATCCCATGATGCGGGCGCGCGGGCCGGTAGCGCTGGGCTGCACCGCCTGCTCGAGCATGGCACGCACCGCGCGCGCCGCCTCGGCCGACAGCACCTTCTCCCCGCTCACCGCGGCGCCTGTTTTGACCAGCGTGAGCGGAACCAATTCCCCGTCGCGCGCAAACACGGTGTAGGCGCGGGCGAGTTGGGCGAGGCTGAGCGAGATGCCCATTCCGTAGCCGAGGGTCGCCTGCTCGACCGGCCGCCAGGTCTTGTAGTGGCGCAGCCGCCCGCCGGCGGCGCCGGGAAAACCGAGCTCCGGCGCGGATCCGAAGCCGACGCGACGGTACAAGTCCCACATCGCTTCTCGCGGCAGCTCGAGCGCGATCCTTGCCGCGCCGACGTTGGACGAGCGTGCGAGGACGTCCACGACGGTGAGCGCTGGCGCCGCGTGCACGTCGCGGATGGTGTACTTGGCGAACGAGAGACTCCCCGGCGCGGTGTTCACCAACGTCGAGCGGCTCACTTTGCCGGTTTCGATTGCTGCCGCGACGGTGAAGGGCTTGAGCGTCGAGCCCGGCTCGAAGAGATCGGTGATCACCCGGTTCCGCAGCTGCGCGCCGGTCAGGCGCGCCCGGTTGTTCGGGTTGTAGGACGGCACGTTCGCGAGCGCGAGCACTTCGCCGCTGCGCACATCCACGGCGATTACCGCACCGGCCTTGGCACGGTGGCGTTCCACCGCGGCCTTCAGCGCGCCATAGGCGAGGCTCTGGATCTTGCTGTCGATCGAAAGCGCGAGGTCTGCGCCGTCCTGTCCGGAACGGATCGACTCGACGTCTTCGACAATGCGGCCAAGCCGGTCGCGGATGACGCGCCGACTACCCGGCTTGCCGCCAAGCGTCGCCTGGTGCGCAAGCTCGATGCCTTCCTGGCCCGCGTCATCTACGCCCGTGAACCCGATGACGTGAGCAGTGACCTCGCCACCGGGATAGTAGCGTCGGTACTCAGGATGCTCATATATCCCCTTCAGCCCAAGCGCCTGCACCGCCGTCGCGGTTTCCGGCGGAACTTGTCGCTTCAGGTACACGAAGTCCTTGGAGGTATCGGAAAACTTCTTTTCGAGTTCGCGAGCGGACATCGACAGGAGCGCGGCAAGCTTGCGACGCTGCGCGCCCGAAGCTTCGACGTCGGCCGGAATGGCCCAGACCGACTTTACCGGGGTCGAAACGGCGAGAGCCTCGCCGTTGCGGTCGACGATGCGGCCGCGAGTCGCCGGAATGGCGAGCACCCGCGAATAGCGGGCATCGCCCTTTTCCTGCAGGAAGTCGGTGCGCACGGCCTGGAGGTACACCGCGCGCCCCATGAGCACGGCGAAGCCGCCCGCCAGCGCTATCAGCACCAAGCGGGCGCGCCAGACCGGCAGGCGCACCAGGCCCTGCGCCGGCCTGCTCACCGCCCGGCGTCTCGCCCGATGAGGCGCACGCGCCGCGGGTCGGCCGCGCGCAGGCCGAGCGATCGCGTGGCGAGCCTTTCGACTCGCGAATGCAGGCTCCAGGTGCTCGCCTCGAGCTGCAGGCGCCCGAACTCGGCCTCGAGTTCGCGCGCGGCGGCATGCTCGCGCTCGAGCTGAGAAAATGCGCGCCTCGCCTTGTGCTGCGAAGTGACGAGCCCGAGCGCGCAGGCGACGAGAACCGCGAGGAGGAGGAGGTTCAGTTTCGCCACCGCGCGTCGGGCTCGATCCGTGGAGACGGCATGGAATAAGGGGCCGCGGTGCGCTCGGCCACCCGGAGGGTGGCGCTTCGCGCCCGCGGGTTTCTTGTTATCTCTTGGCGGGACGCGCGCTGCGCACGTCCCACGATTCTGAGGGCAGGTTGTGGCATTTCGCTGGCGCGCAGCGGCAGTCCGCGGGGCATTTGCGGGCGCGCCAGCGCCTGCATGAAGCGCTTGACCATACGGTCTTCGAGCGAATGGAAGCTGATGAGCGCGAGGCGCCCCTGCGGCGCGAGCCGGGAGACGGCTTGCGGCAGCATCATCGAGACCTCCTCAAGCTCCCGATTGACGTGAATCCGTATAGCCTGAAAGGTGCGCGTCGCCGGATCCTGCCCCGGCTCGCGTGTGCGGACCGCGCGAGCCACGAGATCGGCCAGTTGCCTGGTGCGGGCGATGCGCTCGCTGCGGCGCGCAGCAACAATCGCCGCTGCAATCTGTTTAGCAAACCGTTCTTCGCCATAGTCGCGGATCACTCTCCTGATTTCTTCTTCTTCTGCATTCGCGAGCCACTCAGCGGCGCTCATGCCCGCCTCCGGATCCATGCGCATGTCGAGCGGGCCGTCGTGGCGAAACGAGAACCCGCGCGCGGGGTCGTCGAGCTGCGGCGACGACACGCCCAAATCGAACAGCATGCCCTGCACGCCCGAGGGCACCATCTCGAGCTCGGAGAACTTCGCCTTGAAGAAGCTGAAGCGCGCATCGCCGATCGCGCGCGCTGCCTCGGCCGCCTGCGGATCGCGGTCGAGCGCGATCAGCCGCCCCGCCGGGCCCATGTGCTCGAGAATCAGCCGGCTGTGGCCGCCCCGGCCGAAGGTGCCGTCGACGTAGACGCCGTCGGGCCGCACCGCAAGCGCCTCGATCGCTTCTCGCGCGAGCACCGCCTCGTGCATCGCAGACGCTCACAGCGAAAAGTCCTCGATCCCGGGCGGCGGTGTCGCCGCCCCGGCAAGCGCCTGGTCGAGTTTCGCGGACCAAACGCCAGCGTCCCAAAGCTCGAAGTAATGGCCCTGTCCGACCATCATCGCGTCGCGCTCGAGCTTGGCATGCTGTCGCAGCGCAGGCGCGAGCAGGATGCGGCCAGAGCCGTCGGGCACGACGTGTTCCTCGAAGCCGAGGAGCAGCCGTTTCCACCAGCTCGCCTTCGGGTCGAGGCTCGGAAAAGTCTCGACGCGCGCGCGCACCGGCTCCCACGCTGACTCGGGATAGATGAGGACGCAGCCTTCGGGATGGGCAGTAAGGACGATCGACTTGCCACCGTCGAGCAGCGCTCCGCGATGGCGCGTGGGCACTGCGACGCGACCCTTCGCGTCGAGCGTGATAACCGCGGCACCGTGGAATGCGCTCCCCATATGGCTTTTCTTGCCACTTTTTCCTACCTTTTGCCACTGTACGGACAAAGAGCGCCACGGTCAAGCGGGATTTTTCCAACCACGACAATGACTTACGGCGATTTCTTATCGCCGAGAATTCGACGAACAACTGTCTTTGTTTTCAGACAGTTATGAGGCTGATTGAAGGTCTCTTGTCAGAAAGCAGCCGCAAAAAACGCGGTGCCATAATTCACGGCTCGCATGATCAACAAGTTCGTCGCCTCCGCCGAGGCTGCCCTCGCCGACGTCGCGGACGGCGCCACGATCATGATCCATGGCTTCGGCAACGCCGGCATGCCGGCGGCGCTGATCGATGCGCTGATCGCCCAGGGCGCAAAGGATCTCACTATCGTCAATAACAATGCCGGGAACGCCGACGCGGGGCTCGCCGCGCTGATCGGCGCACGCCGCGTGCGAAAGATTCTGTGCTCGTTCCCGCGCCAGGCGGATTCGTGGCACTTCGACCGCCTCTACCGCGCAGGCGAGCTCGAGCTCGAGCTCGTGCCCCAGGGAACGCTCGCCGAGCGAATCCGCGCCGCGGGCGCGGGAATCGGCGCGTTCTTCACGCCGACCGCATACGGCACCCGCCTTGCCGAGGGCAAGGAGACGCGGCGCATCGGCGAGCGCGATTACGTGCTCGAGTATCCGATCCACGCCGACTACGCGCTGATCAAGGCGGACCGCGCTGACCGCTGGGGCAATCTGACCTACCGCAAGAGCGCGCGTAATTTCGGCCCGATCATGGCGATGGCGGCGAAGTGCACAGTGGTGCAGGTGCGCGAGACGGTGGAGCTCGGCGCGATCGATCCCGAGGTCGTCGTTACGCCCGGGATCTTCGTCCACCGCGTCGTGCGTGTGGCCGCATCGATGAAAAAGGCGGCGTGATGAAAAAGCTTGATCGCAAGCAAATGGCTGCGCGCGTGGCGCGCGATATTCCCGAAGGCGCCTATGTCAACCTCGGCATCGGCCTGCCGACGCTGGTCGCCGACTTTCTGCCCAAAGGACGCGAGATCATCCTGCACAGCGAGAACGGCATCCTCGGCGTCGGGCCCAAGCCCGCGCCCGGCGAGGAGGACGAGGACCTGATCAATGCGGGCAAGGAGCCGGTGACGCTCCTCACCGGAGGCTCGTATTTCCACCATGCCGATTCGTTCGGCATGATCCGTGGCCGCCACCTCGACTTCGCCATCCTCGGTGCGTTTCAGGTCTCGGTCGCGGGCGACCTCGCCAACTGGCATACCGGAGCGCCGGACGCCATCCCCGCGGTCGGCGGTGCGATGGACCTTGCGGTCGGCGCGAAGAATGTGCTCGTGATGATGGAGCACCTCACGAAGAACGGCGAAAGCAAGATCGTCGAGCGCTGCACCTATCCCCTGACCGGCGCGCGGTGCGTCGACCGGATCTACACTGATCTTGCCGTAATCGATGTAAAAGCCGACGGCCTCCATGTCGTGGAGACCGTTGACGGCCTGAGCTTTGAAGAGTTGCAGCGGCTCACCGGCGTGCCGCTGAAAAGACTCGCTACTGCGGCTTGATTCCGGCGGCGCGCACCACGCGCTGGTAGTCGTCGATCTCCGCGCGCACGAAGCGCGTGAACTCCTGCGGCGCCATGTCCATCGGGTCATTGCCGAGGTTGAGAAGCTTCTCCTTCACTCCCGGATCGGCAAGCGCGCGGCGTACGTCGCTGTTGATCTTGGCGACGATGTCGGCCGGCAATCCGGCCGGGCCCCAGACGCCGAACCAGAGTGGCGCATCCGCGCCCTTTACGCCGGCTTCGCCGGTGGTGGGGACGTCGGGCAGCGTCGGATTGCGCTTGGCGCTGCTCACGGCGAGCGCGCGTAGCTTCCCGTTCCTGATGTGCGAAAGCCCCGCGGAAATCGGCACCCAATAGCAGTCGACCGCTCCGGCGAAGATGGCCTGCACGACTTCAGGCGTTCCCTTGAACGGAATCTGCGTGACGTTGATGTTCGCCGCCGCGATCAGCTTCTCGGTGTTGAGGTGCGTGCCGCTGCCGATGCCGGCGTGCCCCCAGTTGATCGCGCCGGGCTTCGCCTTCGCCGCGCTGAC